>NZ_JBSVWF010000046.1:0-54169 GCF_054071635.1 Pseudomonas sp. SDO52101_S400
TACGGAGCATTTTCTTTGAGCACCGCGCAGATTGCTAGGTTTTCACACAGTCTGCTTTGCTCCCGTTTTGTTTGCGCAGGCTCAGCGCGGAGGGTAATTCGACAGGATCCGGGTCACCGTCTCGCGAATGGCATTGCTGCGATCCGCCGGGTTCGGCGTGCGGCTGAGCATTTGTTCATCGCTGCCACGCCACACCAGTTTGCCGTCCTTGCCGTCGAGCAGGTCAACCTGAATGGTCGCGACCTTATAGGTGATGTTGCGGGTTTCGTTGTACATCGGTGCGCCCCAGTAACCGTTCCATGGGCCACCCCAACCGCCGCCGTAATTGGTCGTCACCTGTTGCTGGCGATCCTCGACGATCAGGTAGGTCTGCACATTCAAGTCACCTTTGCTGCCCGCAGCGGCCGGACGCAGGCCGCGCTGGTCAAGCTGATCGGCGACGGACTGGCGGATGCGCTGTTCGGTCAGGTCGCTCTTGATCCGTGGATCGTCGGGACGGTATTGCAGGGCGGGTTCTTTCCAGCTCCAGCTGCGGTAGGCGGCAAAGTCGCGGCTGGCGTCGAAGTCATGATTGACCTGGTTCGCGGCACACGCACTGAGCAGCGCGGCCATGGTCAGTAAAACAAAACGGCGGAACATGGTTTTTCTCCGGTGGAAAACATGAACCTGAGGGAGCTTCCGGTTCACGGGAAGCTAACTGGGAGGATACGCCGACATCGCCTTTTCGACAGCCTCCCGGATCGCATCGGCCCGGTCACTCTGGTTGCCCTGGGTGCCGGTTTCGGCGCTGGCACTCCAGACCGGCTGACCGCTGCCGGCATCGAACAGATCGACCCGCACCACCACGACCTGTTCCTGATAGGTACGTACGATCGGCACCGTGTTGTACATCCCGTAGCCGCGGCCGTAACGGTCATAGCCACCGTATCCGCCGCCGTAGTAGCCGTAATCGTCCTGGACCTGGCGCAGGCGGGTTTCCAGACTCAGGTTGGCACTGACAAACAGGTCGGCCGGGCGATTGTCATGCAACGGGCGCAAGCCGCGCTGGTCCAGCGCATTGCTCACCGCCTCGGCCACTTGCGCCGAATCCGCCCACGCGGTGCCTGGAGGCAAGCGCCCATTGAGCCACGCCCAACTGCGGTAGCGTCCGTAATCCCGTGGCGGCGCGGGATAAGCGCTGCGGTCGAAAGTGGTCGCGGCTTGCGGTGGCGCCGGCGGCAATGGCCGCGACTGCGCCACATAGGGGTTGCTGCCCTGGCACGCGGCCAACCCCAGACAGATCAGCAGTAACCCTGAATGACCTTTCATTTCACGCTCCGATCAGATCGGCCGGCAGATCCAGTGCAAGTAGCGCCCAAGCCCGGCGAAGCTTGGGTGACGACGGTGGGCGAGCTCCATTTCGAGCAAATCAATCAACTCGGCGCGGGCCTGGAATTCCACCGGCATGTAGTCGTGGAAAACCCGCACCCCGCTCTGAGTTTCGACCTGCCACATGCCTTCGAGTTGCGTGGCCAGCTCCCGAGGATCCAGCGGCTGCTGCGGGGTCAGACTCTGCTTTTCGCCGGCCATGTCGTTCTTGCGCATTTTCTTGAAATGGCCTTTGAGCAGGTTGCGGTAGACCAGCGCATCACGGTTGTAAAACGCCAGCGACAGCCAGCCGCCGGGTTTGGTCAGTTGATGCAACACCGGCAGGATCGCGTGGGGTTCGGCCAGCCATTCGAGCACGGCGTGGCAGATCACCACGTCATAGGGTTCGGTGAGTTGACCGAGCAGTTCCTGCCACGGCGCCTGAATGAATGTCGCAGTCTGCCCGGCCTCGGCGAAACGCTGGCGCGCGCCTTCGAGCATCGGCTCAGCCGGCTCGGTGAAGGTCACATCGTGCCCGCGCTCGGCCAGCCACAGCGACATGTGGCCCAGACCGCCACCGATGTCCAGCACCCGCAACGGGCGATCCGGCAGGGATTCGGCAAGATCGGCCTGCAACACCGCGAGACGAATCGCGCCTTTGGTACCACCGTAGATTTTCTCGGCAAAGCGGGTCGCCAATTGATCGAAATGACGGTCGCTCATCAGCTGAACCGCCGTTCGCTGTCGGCGAGCTTGCTGCGCACCACTTCATTCATGTCCAGCCCCAGCTCGCTGCACAGCAGCAACAGATAAAGGACGATGTCACCGACTTCCTGGCCGGCATGGGCCAGTTTGTCCGCGGGCAATTCGCGCGACTGGTCTTCGCTCAGCCACTGGAAGATTTCCACCAGCTCGGACATTTCCACGCTGGCCGCCATGGCCAGGTTTTTCGGGCTGTGAAATTGCCGCCAGTCATTGCGGTCGCGAATGGCGTGCAGGCGTTCGGTCAGTTCAACAAGGTTCATCGATTTCTCCTGAAGGCGTATAGCTTCGGGGGGATGCTGCACGAAGGCAAGGGGCAGCCACCACCCGGCAAACCCTCTATGCTTGCAGGGAACTCGGCCGCCCCCGGCGCGGCCCAAGGCTCAGCTCTTTCATCAGGATGCAAACATGCAGGTAGAAAGCTTTTTCGAATGGCTGGGCCAGGCGCTCGGCTCGATCATCCGCTTCATCGTCGACGGCCTGAGCGGCCTGTTCAGTCTGTTGAGCAATGCCGGTGGCAACTTCGTCGACGGACTGGCGAAGGCGCTGGGCATGGACACTTCGATCATCAGCATCATCGCGTTGATCGTCGGGCTGATGCTGCTGTGGTCGGCGATCCGCGCTTTCATGAACGCGTCGATCATTGCGGGAATCATCTGGTTGCTGCTCGGGTTATGGCTGTTGAGCTGGATCATTCACTGACCCCACCCGCTACAATGCCGCTCCCCAAGGAGCCCGCATGTCCAACCTGATCGCCGACTGGCGCGACCGCCCGACCCATCGCAGGGTCTGGGCCCTCGCCGCCCCCATGATCCTTTCGAACATTTCCGTGCCGCTGGTGGCGCTGGTCGATAGCACCGTCATCGGTCACCTGCCCCATGCCCATCAGTTGGGTGCGGTGGCGGTCGGAGCCAGCCTGTATACCTTTCTGGCCTGGGCCATGGGTTTCCTGCGCATGGGCACCACCGGGTTCGCCGCACAGGCTGCCGGGCGCAGCGATGGCGCGGCGCTGCGGCAGATTCTGCTGCAAGGCCTGTTGCTGGCGATGGGGCTGGCGTTGCTGCTGGGTGCCGTGGGCGTGCCGCTGAGCGGTGTCGCCCTGCATTTCATGCAGCCGTCGCCGGAACTCAATCAACTGACCCGCGACTTCTTCCATACGCGCCTGTTCGGGCTCCCGGCGGCGCTGGCCAGTTATGCGCTGGTCGGCTGGTTTCTCGGCACCCAGAACGCCCGGGCGCCGCTGGCGATTCTGCTGACGACCAACCTGATCAATATCGTGCTGAACCTGTGGTTCGTCATCGGTCTGGACTGGGGCGTGGTCGGATCGGCCCGTGCCTCGGTGATCGCCGAATGGAGCGGCGCCCTGCTTGGCCTGGCGCTGACCCGCAAGGCCCTGCGCGCTTATCCCGGGCACATCGTCTGGGCGGCGTTGAAGGTGTGGCAGAGCTGGCGACCGCTGCTGGGGGTCAACCGCGATATCTTCATCCGCAGCCTGGCGCTGCAATCGGTGTTTTTCCTGATCACCGTTCAGGGCGCGCGACTGGGTGATGCCACCGTCGCGGCCAACGCACTGCTGCTCAACGGCCTGCTGCTGACCGCCCATGCGCTGGACGGACTGGCCCACGCGGTCGAAGCCTTGTGCGGGCATGCCATCGGCGCACGTGACCGCCTCGCCCTGCGCCGCTCGCTGGTGGTGGCCGGCGGCTGGTCGCTGCTCGCCAGCCTGGGGTTCGCCGCGCTGTTCCTGTTTGCCGGGCACCTGTTCATCGAGATGCAGACCAACATTCAGAGCGTGCGCGAGACCGCGTTCATCTATCTGCCCTATCTCGCCGTCCTGCCGTTGATTGCGGTCTGGAGCTACTTGCTCGACGGCCTGTTCATCGGCGCCACCCGCGCCCGGGAAATGCGCAACGGCATGCTGCTGACGGTCATTCTATTGCTGCCTTTTGCCTGGGCGTTGAGCGGACTGGGCAATCACGGGCTGTGGATTTCATTCCTGCTGTTCATGGTGCTGCGCAGCCTGACTCTGGGCACATTGGCGTGGCGACTGCGGCGCAACGACGGCTGGTTTGCCGGCGCCGCTCACTGAGGCGGCGTGTGCCGGATAAAACCGACAACCTGATCCAGTACCGGCGAAAGCCAGCGCAATGGCCGCGACAAGGTTGCCACCAGCGTCGCGTGGTTGGGCCGGGCATAGTACAAATCCTGCGCGGGCACACCGGCCTCGCGCAGTGTCCGCGCCAGCCCGCCGGTATTGCGGGTCGGATCGACCAGACTGTCCCGGCTCGCGGCTATCAGCAAGGCCGGTGGCGCACCGGGGCTGACATGCCGGATCGGCTGCGATTGCGGCGGTGAGTCCGGCCAGAAAAACACCGGACGCACTTGCGGATTCTTGATCGGCAGGAAATCGTAGGGGCCGGCCAGGCCGATCCAGCCACTCAGGTCCGACGGCGACATCCCGACCGCGCCCAACAGTCGCGGATCCAGCGCCAGCATCGACGCGTTGTAGGCCCCGGAACTGTGCCCCATCAGGTACAGCCGCCCGGGATCGCCGGAAAATCCGTGGATATGGGCCTTGGTCCACGCGACGGCGCGAGCCCCGTCCTCGAGAAACAACGGGTAACGCACCTGCGGATACAAGCGATAGTCCGCCAGCACCGCCACGATGCCCCGTGAAGCCAGCGCCTCGCCGACAAACCGGTAATCGCCACGGTCGCCGCTGTTCCAGCTGCCACCATAGAAAAACACCACCACCGGGGCGTCTTCGAGCAGATGGCGCGGCACGTAGACATCGAGCTTCTGACGCGGATCCTCTCCGTAGGCAATGTCCGCGGTTCTGACGTAGCTGTCCTCGGGCGTCAGGCCGTCGAGCATTTTCAGTGGCGAACAACCACTGAGTACCAACAGCAGAAAAACGGCAGGGATCGCGCACAACCAATGCCGTAAAAAGTGGGCCATGCGCGCAAAACCTCGTGTCAGGGTTGATTGTTCTGCCAGCGTCGACGCAGATGATCGAGCCGCTCCTGCTGGGTCAATCCTTGTGGCAGTTGCACCAGTTCTGCGCGCGGATGCTGCAAGCGTAGCCACAACCAGTCGTCCAGCACGGCCCGCTCGCTGAAACCCAATGTCAGGCCTTGTTCAACGTGGGAGGACAAGGTGCGGTAGTCGGTTCCCGTCGATTGGCTCCAGCGCCAAACATGTTGTTCCAGCAGGCAGCGATGCAGCCGCTCGCGCTGATGACGGGTAAGCCCCTGTTCAATCTTCAGTGGCTCGACGTCCAGGCCCGGGTTGCGCAATTGTTGCCAGCCCAGGCTGCCGCTCGCCCGGTCGGCCCAGGTGCCGCCGAACCAGCGCAACCAACTGATCGGCCCGAGCCAGCGGCTCAACTGGCGGGCATCGCAGGCGTCGAAAAAGTAGCTGGCGGTCTGCCGGTCGTAGTAATTGAGCAGCGCACGATGATTCAGGCCGACGGAAACCGTCAGCATCCGCTGCAAATGCTCACGCAATGATTCGGTCGAGGCATCGCTGCCCAGCAACAGCCCGCACCAGGTCTGCGGGTCGGTGTGACACAACGCCGACAGCACCGGACTGTCACGCAGATCGACCAACAACGGCCCCTGCTCGCACACGAGCTGGAACTCCGTGCCGTCAAACAGCCTCAGGCTCGGTACACCAGTGAACCCCCGGCGCAATACGCTCGACGCTTGCGGTGCATGCATGACATCCAGCAAAAGCCATTGCGCACTCTGCCCTGGCGCCTTGCCGCTCATCGTCCATCGCCAGGGCTGAGCCCGGCGACCAGTCGGCAGCTGCACACCGACTCACGACAGTGCCGGTAGCTGCCGCCCCCCGGCATCAGGCACAACAGCAACAAAGGCTCGCCCGTACTCAGCCATGGCGCCAGGCCTTCACTCGCCAGAATGTCGGGCAGCGGCGGTGGTTCGTCATCCTCATGTGCCTCAGTGGTTGTCGCCGGCTGCAGGACACCACTGATCACCGGTTGCTCGGGATCGCCTTCGACAAAACTCACCACCACTTCGACACCTTCACGCAATGACGTCAGTGCCGTATCCGCCAACGCGGGTGCCAGTGGCAGCCAGCAGTGACTGGGTTTCGCCCCTTCGCCCTGATAGAGCCAGTCGAACTGCACCGCGACCGGCCGTGAGCGATCCGGCCGCGGCTCATCGACCGCCACCACCCAGGCCCGTTGCAGACTGCCCATGCGCAATGCCGTACGTTCGACATCCGGCTCACACACCTGCAAGTGGTCGACGGCGCAGAGCCGGTTGCTGTAGGAGGGTTCGAGCATCTGATCGGCGCGATGCTCGATTCGGGTCAACAGCCAGTGCGTGTCGCACCCTGCAAACGGCTGAGGGGCCACACTCAGCCACCGACCGCAACGCAGGGTTGGCACATCGGAATGTCCCTGCGCCGTTCGGGCCCGCTGGGCGTATTCACCGGGCCCCAGGGCCTGTTCCCGCATCAGCCAGCGGCGCACCGCCGGCGCAGGCCCGTCAGCGGCGAAACTCACCCGACCGGTCTGCGGCAACAACGCCGGATCGTCACCGAACACCAGGCAATGTTTCTCGCGCCCATGCTCGAAGTGATAGTGGATCCGCGACTGCGCGCACAAGCGCTGCACCAGTTGCAGATCCGATTCGTCGTATTGGGTGCAGAACGTGCGGGACGGGTGCTCGGCCTGCAATTCGAACCGACGCTGGTGGCCGGTGATGCCGTGCTCCCTGAGCACCTGATCGAGGATCTGCGGCACCGACCGGCCGCTGAAGATTCGCTGGCTATGGCGCAGCCCCAGACAACTCAGTTTCGGGCCCAGTCGCGCCCGGCACAACCTGGCGCCATGGCCATGTTCATGCTGGACGAGGCTCTGCAACTGTCCGTGCACGCCGTTCCCCGGAGGCCCGAAGCACAGACGTGCCGGGCGGTACAGCAGGCCGGCAAGGTCAAGATGAGGATCGTCGATCAACAGATCGATTTCGAACGCAAAAGGCTCGCTGATCGCCTCGCAACCGGTAAAGGCCAGGACTTCGAGCGGAGCGGACAGACCCGCGACATCGAGACGAAACGACGACTCGTCGGCTGGATCGAACATGGGCGAATCTCTACAGGAGGGGCGGCCGGGGATTCTCGCCGAGAGCCATGGCCGAGTAGAGAGCCGAAGTACAGATTAGGAAATGACCTACGCGAAAAGCAGACGACATCACTTTTCTTGTGAGGATGAAGGCCATTTCGCTGGCAGAAAAAGAGAAGTCTCATCAGGTCATCCGAAACTTCCGCCACATGCGGAACAATTTCAGACAACCTGATGGATTTGGAACCTGACGTCAGGAAGACAGGTAGGAGGAACGGGTCAGACCCAGGCGCAGCGCATCGAGGAACTGGGTACGCTCGGTAGCGCTGATACGGGCACTGGCGCACTTGTCGCGGTAGTGGGTCATCAGTTCTTCCGGCGACAGGTGCACGTAGCGCAGCATGTCTTCGATGGTGTCGTGGGTTTCGATCCCGGCGTGATACACGCTGCCATCGGCGTTCTGGTAGATGTTCACCGAATCGGTGTCACCGAACAGGTTGTGCATGTCGCCGAGAATTTCCTGATAGGCGCCCACCAGGAAGATACCCAGCAGATAGTCCTCGCCTTCATTCAACCCGTGCACCGGCAGACTGGTCTCGATGCTCTGCTCGTCGACGTATTGCTTGATCTTGCCGTCGGAGTCGCAGGTCAGGTCTTGCAGGACGGCACGACGCAGTGGCTCTTCGTCGAGACGGTGCAGCGGCAGAATCGGCAACACCTGGCCGATGGCCCAGGTGTCCGGCAGGCTCTGGAACACCGAGAAGTTGCAGATGTACTTGTCGGCCAGCTTGTCGTTGAGTTCGTCCAGCACCTGACGGTGCGAACGCTGACGCGCCTTCAGCGAGTTGTGCAGACGACGGCACACAGCGAAATAGCACTGTTCGGCCAGGGCTTTCTCGGCCAGGGTCAGTTTGCCATCGGCGTACTGGGCGGCCACGTCGCTCATGTAGTGAGTGGCGCGCCAGTAGGTTTCGGTGACCATTTCGATATCGGTCGGGCCGAGCAGATCAACCAGCCATTGCACGGTTTCCGGCAGCGCTTCCTTGTTCTCGATCTGCGGCACGTCGTCGTTGTGCTTCTCGACGTCGGTCACCTGCACCACCAGCATCGCGTGGTGAGCGGTCAGCGAACGGCCACTTTCGGAGAAAATGTTCGGATGCGGCAGGCTCTGCGCATCGCAGAATTCCTTGAGCATGCCGACCACGACACCGGCGTAGTCATCCATGTCGTAGTTGATCGAACTGGCGTTGCGCGAGTGGGTACCGTCGTAGTCGACACCCAGACCGCCACCGACGTCGATGTGATCGACCGGCAGGCCCAGGTTGCGCAGTTCACCGTAGTAACGGATCGCTTCCTTGAAGCCGTGCTGGTAGTCCGCCAGGTTGGCGATCTGCGAACCCATGTGGAAGTGCAGCAGGCGGATGCCCTGATCCAGGCCGGCGGCGCGGAAGCGCTCGACCACCGACAGCAGTTGCGCCGCCGACAGGCCGAACTTGGATTTCTCGCCACCAGTGTCAGCCCACTTCGACGAAGCCAGCGACGACAGACGAACACGCAGGCCGACCTGTGGCTTGACCTTGAGCGAGGCGGCTTCTTCGATCACCAGACCGACTTCGGATTCTTTCTCGATCACGATGAACACGTTGTGGCCGAGCTTCTGGCCCATCAGCGCCAGACGGATGAACTCACGGTCCTTGTAACCGTTGCAGACAATGGTGCCGCCCTTCGGTGCCAGCGCCAGCACGGCCAGCAGCTCAGGCTTGGAGCCGGCTTCCAGACCGATGGAGACGTTCTGGGTGGCGATGATGTTCTCGATCACCGCTTCTTGCTGGTTGACCTTGATCGGGTACAGCGCGGTGTATTTGCTCTGGTATTCCAGACGCTCGATGTTGGCATCGAACGCACCGGTCAGCTGACGGACACGGTCTTGCAGGATGTCGGGGAAACGCACCAGCAACGGCAACGACAGGCCGCTCTTGCGCAACTGGTCGACTTGCTCGAACAGATCGATCGGTGAACTGCTCGGGCCGTTCGGACGAACTTCGACGCGACCGGCGTCATTGATCGCGAAATACCCGGCCCCCCAATGGCGAATCCCGTAAACACTGCGGCTGTCCGCAACTGTCCATTGGCTGCCATCGTCTTTGCGTGTGCGTCGTACGGACATCGAAGTCCCCTATAAAGAAGTCATAGTGCGTCGCCTGATTGCAGGCCGGCGCAGTCTAAAGAATGAAAATGACGGTTCGTCAGCGGGGCGGTAGACCGCGCTGACAGCGTTGAGTTTAGAAACCGGTCATGAACAGGCTCTGTGAAAACCATGGAGACGACGTCGGAACTGATGACAATCAGCACCGGAGCAAGCCGCTGGTGGTTTTCACAGAGGCTGCTAGCCGCCGGACTTCTTCGCCTTGAAACCGTGCTTGATCAACTCGGCCAAGAGTAGCTCGACATGATCGCCCTGGATCTCGATGACCCCGTCTTTCAACGCACCGCCGGTGCCGCAACGCTTCTTCAACGTTGTCGCCAGCTCTTTGAGAGCGTCTTCGGCCAGGGGCACGCCGGTAATGGTGGTCACCGTCTTGCCGCCACGGCCCTTGCTCTCGCGACGCACGCGGGCAATGCCGTCGCCGGCCGGAATCACGGTTTGTCTGCAGATACAGGCGTCCACCGGCTTACTGCATTCCGGGCAATGACGACCTGCGTCGGTGGAAAATACCAGGCCGCCCAGGGCGGCGAAGGATGCGGCTTTTTTGGCCACCGGCAATCCTCTCGGGAGGACAAAGACTGATCGCAGCCTTGGGCAAGGCTATCGACCGCGAAGCCCCACTCAGGCAGGGGCAGCGCTACTGCACCGGTTCTTCAATAAAAGCAGCCCGGCACAGCTTGAAAAGGTCGCGCAGTGTAACGGCAAAAACGCCGATTGCTAAGTGCCAATCGGCGCCAATTTATGAGTTCTTTGCGACGTCGCTTTGTTGAGCCTTCAGATAGCGCTTCAAGGCCGCCAGAGAGTCCGGGCAATAAGGCTTTTGCTCGATTTCCAGCATCACTTGATCGACCGGAATGAAGCGCGCTTCGAGCACCTCCTCCGGCTGCAGGATCAATGGCCCGTCCCACACCGCCGAAAACGCCGAGCACCACAGACGATTGCCGGTGTCTTCGAAGAAGAAGTGGTCATGGGCCGTCAGTTCGACGCCACTGACCCCCAATTCCTCTTCCAGCTCTCGGGCCGCCGACTCGGCGTAGGTCTCGTTCGCCTGCACCATGCCGCCTGCCGCCACATCCCAGTAGCCGGGATAGATGGCTTTGCTCAGGGTCCGTCGATGGACACAGAGTTCACCGGCGGAGTTGAACAGCATGATGTAGGTGCCGCGCCCGATCAGCCCGCGCTCACGCAAGTCGGAACGCACCAGCGCGCCGAGCAGGTTGTCCTGCTCGTCGACCCAGGCGATCTGTTCGGCATCCGAGGCCGCCCGGTGGGCCGCCTCTCTGGCGTTGTCGCTCATGACTCAGCCCTGATTGAGCAATTGACGAAGATCGATCACGGCGGCGTTGGCCCGGGAAATGTAGTTGGCCATCACCAGCGAGTGGTTGGCCAGAACGCCAAAACCGCTGCCGTTGAGGATCATCGGGCTCCACACCGGTTCCTGCGAGGCCTCCAGTTCACGAATGATCTGGCGCACGCTGACCGTGGCGTTCTTCTTCGCCAGCACGTCGGCGAAATCGACTTCGATGGCGCGCAGCAGGTGCGACAGCGCCCAGGCCTGGCCGCGGGCTTCATAGAACACGTTGTCGATCTGCATCCACGGGGTTTCGACGACTTCCTCGTCAACCTGCGGCACTTCGCCCACCGCCGGGACTTCGGTTTTCAGCGCGGTGTTGAGCTTGACCCGGCCAACACTCGCTGACAGTCGTTGCGACAACGAACCGAGACGAGTCCCGACATCCCCCAGCCAGTTGTTCAGGTTGTCGGCGCGGGCGTAGAACAGTGCGTTCTTTTGCGTCGGGTCAGACAGGCGCGCCTGATAACGGCTCAGGGAATTGATGCCTTCCTGGTATTCCGACTCGCTGGACGGCAGGATCCAGCTCTTGTTGTCGAAGTTGAAACGCGGTTCGGCCTTGGCCAGATCGGCGTCTTCAGCCGATTGCGACTGCGAGCGGGCGAAGTCCTTGCGCAAGGCACGGGTCAGGTCGCGCACCTGCACCAGCACGCCATATTCCCAGCTCGGCATGTTGTCCATCCACAGGCCAGGCGGGAAGCGGTCATTGGAAATGTAGCCGCCCGGCTTGTTCAGCAGCGTGCCGGCGACGGTCTTGAGGGTTTCGACGGTGGTGTAGCCAACCACCATCTGCTTGCCTTCTTTCTCGGCGGCAAGCTGTGCGTTCTGCGCCACCGGGAACAGTGCCGGCTCTTCACTCCAGTACCAGCCCAGCCCGATGGTCACCAACAGGTAAATACCGACCAGCGTGGCCAGCGCGCGGCTGAACAACAGGCCACCCACATAGCTGCGCGCGGCCGATTTCGGCTCAGCGGCACGTTCGGGCGCGCTGCCCGCGCGATTCTTCCAGTCCAGCATGGCGATATCCTTTCAATCTTGGGTTCAACGATTCGACAGCAACCATACAACAACGTGCCTGCGGGTCGCACCCGTCAATAATGACAGTAGCTGACTCTTTGGGCCTGCCGTCGTGCGCTAAGGGATTCCCTGATAGCTGTCGCCCTGAGAAATCTTTGTCGATACCAACGGAAAAATTCGTGAACCCTCAGGTTTTCATCTAGCACCTTCGGCAGAACCTGATTATCGAGGTGCCACGAAGCGCCCTGTTCACGGGGACTTTCCCGACGATCCGGTTTGAGTCGAAACCCGCCGGTCAGAAACTGAATAGTGACGCACCGCAGATTATTGACGTACGACACTCATGGAACCGGAAAGAGGTGCTAGCATAGAGCCACCAGTCGATCTCAGCATGCACCCTAACTAGTAGTCAGGATATGACCGAGCCAGAAGACCCCAGCCGTGAGCGCCTCAAGCACCACTTTGCCCAGCGGGTAATTCATCAGGCACGTCAGATTCTTGAGATATGGCAGCGCCTGCAACGCAGTGAGTGGTCCACTGCCGACCTCGCCGAACTGAGCGAGGCCAATCTGCGCCTGCTGCGTTTTGCCGAGCGCTTCGAACAGCCCGAGCACACCCAACTGGCTCACCACATCAGCCAGTCGCTGGAAGCGGTGGACGCCAATCGCGGGCGCCTGAGCAGCGGCCTGATCACCGACCTCAATCGTTTGATGCAGCGCCTGTCGCGCACCGGTCTGCGCCATGGCGACCAGCTCGACCAGACCTTCCTTCCGCCCCTGCGCAAACCGATCTATGTGATGCTTCAGGATCACGACCGCGCCGAGCGGCTGGCCAAGCAACTGGAGTTCTTCGGTCTCAGCGCCCAGGCGCTGGACAGCGTATCGGCGTTTCGCTCATCGATGGTCGAGCGCCTTCCGGCCGCTATCGTCATGGACGTGGATTTCAGCGGAGCCGGCGTCGGTCTGAAACTCGCCGCCGAAGCCCAGCAAGGTCTGGAAGAACCATTGCCGCTGCTGTTCTTCAGCCTGCATGAAACCGACACCCCGACCCGCCTCGCCGCCGTGCGCGCCGGCGGTCAGGAGTTTCTCACCGGCACCCTCGAAGCCTCGAGCCTGCTGGAAAAAATCGAAGTCCTGACCTGCGTCGCTCAGTACGAACCTTATAAAGTGCTGATCATCGACGACTCCCGCGCCCAGGCCATGCACACCGAGCGACTGCTCAACAGCGCCGGGATTGTCACCCGCACACTGATCGAACCGATTCAGGCCATGGCCGAGCTGGCGGATTTCCAGCCGGACCTGATCATCCTCGACATGTACATGCCGGCATGCACCGGTACAGAACTGGCCAAGGTCATTCGCCACAACGACCGCTACGTCAGCGTGCCGATCATTTATCTGTCGGCCGAAGACGACCTGGACAAGCAGCTCGACGCCATGAGCGAGGGCGGCGACGACTTTCTGACCAAGCCGATCAAGCCGCGCCACCTGATCACCACCGTGCGCAACCGCGCCGCCCGCGCACGCAATCTCAAGGCACGAATGGTCCGCGACAGCCTCACCGGCCTGTACAACCACACGCACATCCTGCAATTGCTTGAAGATTGCTCGTTCCGCGCCCGCCGCGAAAACAAGCCGCTGAGTTTTGCGATGCTCGACATCGATCACTTCAAACGGGTCAACGACAGCCACGGCCATCCCATGGGCGACCGGGTGATCAAGAGCCTGGCGCTGTTCCTCAAGCAGCGTCTGCGCAAGACCGATTTCATCGGCCGTTACGGCGGCGAAGAATTCGCCATCGTCATGCCCGACACCGATATAGAAGCTGCGCACAAAGTGCTCGATGAAATCCGCCAGCGCTTCGCCGAAATCCATTACCCGGCCCAGCCCCACGACCTGTGGTGCACATTCAGCGCCGGGGTGGTGGAAATGCACGAAGACTCCGACAGCCTGATGATGGCCAGCCAGGCCGACGAGGCGCTGTACCGTGCCAAGGGCGAAGGACGCAATCGGGTACAGACCGCGCGGGACTCAAAGCAAAGTGCCACTTTTTCACCGGAATCCACCGATTCGGTCATAACCCTGTAACAGAACCGCAATAAATTCAGGCGCTTACCATTTCTGCCGTTGGTAGCCGTCATGCGCCTGAAGTTGCTCACCAATCTCAACACGCTGTTGCTGGTCGCCGTGTGCGTGGCCCTCGGCGCCACGCTCTGGTGGTCGCAAAAAGCCCTCGAACGCCCTTATCTGTTGATGGAGCGCTATCTCGGGCTGTCGCAGCAATTTCAGAACGAAGTCGCGCGCAATGTCGAAGACTACCTCGGCAGCGGCGATGCCCTGCGCCTGAGCAGCGCCAGCCAGGCCATCGACAGCTTGCAGAAAGAGCTCGGCGAACTGCCCCCGGCACTCGCCGACACCCTGCGCCCGAGCCTGTCGAGCCTCGAAGAATTCAGCAAGACCGACCTGCTCGCGGCCGGCAAACTGGCCGGCGATCCACAGGCCTTGCTGTTGCAGGCCGAGCGCGAACTGAGCGCCAGCCTTGATCAGCTCAGCACCTATGCCGGCGGCAACTCGACTTACATGACACCATTGCTCGCGGCGTCTCAACACCTGGGCAAGCTGTCGCTGGCCCGGGACAAACTGGTCAGCAGCGGACGCAGTGAACTGGCTGCCGATGTCGAGCGCGAAGTCACCAACATCCGCACCCAGGCCCAGGCGATCAATGCCCTGCCACTGCTCGGCGTGGTCACTCGCAGTGAATCCGGCAGCGACGATTTCGCCTCGATGATGGGCATTGAAAGCACTGAAAAGGCAGTCGCCGAAGACGCCGGTGTCGGCCTCAAACGCGAACTCAACAGCCTGCTCGGCCGATACCCCGCAGAACTGGCCCGCACCCGCGACCAGATCCAGAAACGCACCGAACTGAGCACCGCTACCCACCAGAAAATCGCCGCGGTGCAACAAGCCATCGCCGGTCTGGAGCCAGTAGTGCGCGCCCAGCATGGCCAGATCCAGAGCGAAGTGCGGCTGATGCAAGGCGTGATGATCGGCCTGATCCTGTTGATCGCCCTGCTGATCGACACCTTGCAGCGACGCCTGGCCCGCACTCTGACCAATCTCGCGCCCGCGCTGTCGACCTGGGCCGAAGGCGACTTCAGCCGCGACATTCACTTGGGCAAGACCAATCGCGAGCTGCATGACATCGAAGCGTCGCTCAATCGTCTGCGCGCCTATCTGGTGGACCTCGTCGGGACGATTCGCGGCAATGCCGAGCAAGTGGCGGGTAGCAGCCGCACCCTCGCAGAGCTGAGCAATGACCTGCACAGCGGCGCCGAACATCAGGCCGGCGATACGGCGCTGATCCGCGATTCCCTGAGCGAACTGGAAGCGACCATCCAGCAAGTGGCCGGGGATGCACGTCAGGCCGCAGACGCCAGCCGTCATGCGGGACAGGCTGTCGAGCATGGGCAAAAGGTCATCGGCCTGAGCCTCACCGGCCTGCATGCACTGGTAGAAGAAGTGCAAGGCAATGCGCAGATGATCGAGCACCTGGCGGAGGAATCGGCCACCATCGGCGGCGTGCTGACGGTGATCCGCTCGATCGCCGATCAGACCAACCTGCTGGCACTCAACGCGGCGATCGAAGCCGCCCGCGCCGGGGAAATGGGCCGTGGTTTCGCCGTGGTTGCAGAGGAAGTCCGCTCACTGGCGCAACGCACCGCCGGCGCCACCGCAGAAATCCAGACCTTGATTGCCGGCCTGCAAACCGCCGCCCGACAATCGGTCGAAGGCATGCGCGCCCAGGTCGAACACGCCGAAGCCACGGCCAATCAGGCGCAATCGGCGGACGGAGCGCTGGACAAGATCGTCGGCGCGATCCAGACCATTTCCGACACGGCAGTGCGCATCGCCGATGTCACAGCGCAGCAAAGCGGCGCGGTCAGCGAAATCCGCGATCACAGCGAACGGATTCACCAATTGGGTGGGGATAACCTGCTGCGTATCGGCGAAGGACGCGAACAGGGTGAGAACCTGCTGGTATTGGGTGGGCAACTGCATACAGCGGTTCAGGCTTTCCGCGTTTGATCGCAACTTTGCGGGTTTTGGCAGTGTGAATGACCGGATCTGGTCACTCAGTCACATATTTCGCGCAAACATCGGAGATCGTGCTGGCTATTGCAGAGAACTGGACAGTCACAAAGTCTTTGCGGCATAGTCGCCGGGTTCTGACGAGGCTCACCCATAACAAGGAACACGCAGATGGCAACGCTACTGGTGCTGCACGGCCCCAACCTGAACCTGCTCGGCACCCGGGAACCCGGGACCTACGGGTCGACCACCCTGGCGCAGATCAATCAGGATCTGGAACGCCGCGCCCGTGAAGCCGGCCATCACCTGCTGTACCTGCAAAGCAACGCCGAGTACGAATTGATCGACCGCATCCACGCCGCACGCGGCGAAGGTGTGGACTTCATTCTGATCAACCCAGCAGCTTTTACACACACAAGTGTCGCATTACGTGACGCGCTGCTGGCGGTGAGCATCCCATTCATCGAAGTGCATTTGTCCAACGTGCACAAACGCGAACCTTTCCGCCATCACTCTTACTTCTCCGACGTAGCGGTGGGAGTGATCTGCGGCCTTGGCGCCAGCGGTTATCGACTGGCCCTGGAGGCTGCACTAGAGCAGCTTGAACAACAAGCTATACGCCCCTGACCGACCCTTGGGAGTTGATGATTCATGGATATCCGTAAAGTTAAGAAACTGATCGAATTGCTGGAAGAGTCCGGCATCGACGAGCTCGAGATCAAGGAAGGCGAAGAGTCCGTACGCATCAGCCGCCACAGCAAGACCCCGGCGCAGCAGTACTACGCTCCGGCTCCGATGCAGGCTCCGGCCGCTGCACCTGCCGCCGCTGCCGCTCCGGTTGCTGCTGCAGCAGCTCCAGCAGCCGCTGCGGCTCCAGCGCTGAACGGCACCGTTGCCCGTTCGCCGATGGTCGGCACCTTCTATCGCAAATCTTCGCCAACCTCGCCGTCCTTCGTTGAAGTCGGCCAGACCGTGAAGAAAGGCGACACCCTGTGCATCGTCGAAGCCATGAAGATGATGAACCACATCGAAGCTGAAACCAGCGGTGTGATCGAGTCCATCCTCGTCGAAGACGGCCAGCCGGTTGAGTACGACCAACCGCTGTTCACCATCGTTTGAACTGCGGAGAGCCTTTGATGACTGCGAAGTTGGAAAAAGTTCTGATCGCTAACCGCGGTGAGATCGCCCTGCGGATTCTGCGTGCCTGCAAAGAGATGGGCATCAAGACCGTCGCCGTTTACTCCAAGGCCGACAAAGAGCTGATGCACCTGGGTCTGGCAGACGAATCCGTCTGCATCGGCCCGGCTTCTGCCGCGCACTCTTACCTGCACATCCCGGCAATCATCGCGGCTGCTGAAGTGACTGGCGCTACCGCCATTCACCCAGGCTACGGTTTCCTCGCGGAAAACGCCGACTTTGCCGAGCAGGTCGAGAATTCCGGCTTCGCTTTCATCGGCCCGAAAGCC
The DNA here is from genome assembly GCF_054071635.1 of Pseudomonas sp. SDO52101_S400. Classification (NCBI taxonomy): domain Bacteria; kingdom Pseudomonadati; phylum Pseudomonadota; class Gammaproteobacteria; order Pseudomonadales; family Pseudomonadaceae; genus Pseudomonas; species Pseudomonas sp. SDO52101_S400. The sequence continues at coordinate 17,327 of NZ_JBSVWF010000046.1, forward strand.
GACACCATTCGCCTGATGGGTGACAAGGTATCGGCCAAGCACGCGATGATCGAAGCGGGCGTTCCAACCGTTCCAGGCTCCGACGGCCCACTGCCGGAAGACGAAGAAACGGCGCTGCGCATCGGTCGCGAAGTCGGCTACCCGGTGATCATCAAGGCCGCCGGTGGCGGTGGTGGTCGCGGCATGCGCGTGGTGCACAAGGAAGAAGACCTGATCGCCTCGGCGAAACTGACCCGCTCCGAAGCAGGCGCGGCGTTCGGCAACCCGATGGTTTATCTGGAAAAATTCCTGACCAACCCGCGTCACGTCGAAGTGCAGGTTCTGTCCGACGGCCAGGGCAACGCCATCCATCTGGGCGACCGTGACTGCTCGCTGCAGCGCCGTCACCAGAAAGTTCTCGAAGAAGCGCCGGCACCGGGCATCGACGAGAACGCGCGCAAGGAAGTCCTCGCCCGCTGCGTCAAGGCGTGCATCGACATCGGCTACCGTGGCGCCGGCACCTTCGAGTTCCTGTACGAGAACGGTCGTTTCTACTTCATCGAAATGAACACTCGTGTTCAGGTGGAGCACCCGGTTTCGGAAATGGTCACCGGTATCGACATCGTCAAGGAGATGCTCAGCATCGCCGCTGGCAACAAGCTGTCGTTCACTCAGGATGACGTGGTTATCCGCGGTCACTCGCTGGAATGCCGGATCAACGCTGAAGACCCGAAAACCTTCATGCCGAGCCCGGGTACGGTCAAGCATTTCCACGCACCAGGCGGCAACGGCGTTCGCGTCGATTCGCACCTGTACAGCGGTTATGCGGTTCCGCCGAACTACGACTCGCTGATCGGCAAGCTGATCACTTACGGCGCCACCCGCGACGAAGCCATGGCACGCATGCGCAATGCCCTGGACGAAATCGTGGTCGACGGGATCAAGACCAACATCCCGCTGCACCGTGATCTGACCCGCGACGAAGGCTTCTGCAAAGGGGGCGTGAACATTCACTACCTCGAGCACAAGCTGGCTGGCGAGAAGCACTAAGCTTCAGTCCGCACCTGACAAAGCCGCCTTCGGGCGGCTTTGTTGTTTCTTAAGGTTTCATCTGCTCACACATTACCCGCTCCCACAAAACCGTCGCGCTCGCGTAAACTTGCGCGCTTCTCGCAGGCCGCTAGGCTGCAATCAATCTTTTTCACAGGTGCCCGCCATGCCTTGGCTGCAAGTCCGTCTCGCCATCAGCCCAGAACAAGCCGAAACCTACGAAGACGCTTTCCTTGAAGTGGGCGCCGTTTCGGTGACCTTCATGGACGCCGAAGATCAGCCGATCTTCGAACCGGAACTCAATACCACCCCTCTGTGGGCGCACACCCACCTGCTGGCCCTGTTCGAGGGCGGCACCGAAGCGGCGCCGGTACTGGCCCATCTGGAACTGCTGACCGGCAGCCCGCTGCCCGAGCATCACAGCGAAGTGATCGAAGACCAGGACTGGGAACGCAGCTGGATGGACGGCTTCCAGCCGATGCAATTCGGCCAGCGCCTGTGGATCGTGCCGAGCTGGCACGCCGCGCCGCAGCCTGACGCGGTCAATCTGCTGCTGGATCCGGGCCTGGCGTTCGGCACCGGTACCCACCCGACCACTGCCCTGTGCCTGGAATGGCTGGACGGTCAGGACCTGAAAGACTGCAACGTACTGGACTTCGGCTGCGGCTCGGGGATTCTGGCCATTGCCGCCCTGCTGCTCGGCGCCAAGGAAGCTGTGGGCACCGATATCGACGTGCAGGCGCTGGAAGCTTCCCGCGACAACGCCGGTCGCAACGGGATTGCCGACGAACTGTTCCCGCTGTACCTGCCGGAGGATCTGCCGCAAGTCAAAGCCGACGTGCTGGTGGCCAACATTCTGGCCGGTCCGCTGGTTTCCCTGGCCCCGCAACTGTCGGGCCTGGTCAAGTCCGGCGGGCGTCTGGCGCTGTCCGGGATCCTCGCCGAACAGGGCGAAGAAGTCGCTGCCGCCTATGCGCAGGACTTCGATCTCGACCCGATCGCCAATCGTGATGGCTGGGTGCGCATCACTGGCCGTCGGCGCTAGAATGATCGCCTGCTCAATCCGGATCGCCGCATGACCGACAGCTTCGTCACCCAGTGCCCGCATTGCCAAACCAGCTTCCGCGTCAGCCACACTCAATTGAGCGTGGCCCGTGGAGTGGTTCGTTGCGGCTCCTGCCTGCAAGTGTTCAACGCAGCCAAGCAGTTGCTCGAACAACGCGCAGGCAAGGAAGCAGTCACGCCGGTAGCGCCCGCCATTGTCGAACCGGCACCGGTTACCGAAGCACCGGTCGTCGCCAGACAACCCGAGCCAATCGAACCGCCTGAACCGCGCGCCATCAGCCAGAAGCAGTGGAGCGCCGCCGAACTGGATCTGGACAGTCTCGACCTGGATCAGGAACTGGCCCGCCTCGAGCAACGGGAAATCCAGCCGACCACCGAATTCGGCCGCCCGCGCGAAGAGTCTCTCAGCGCTCGACGCGACAGCCATGAACCGGAAGACGAGCCGTGGTCGGACAGCCTGTTCAGCGAACCGGCAGACGAACGGACAGCCGAACCTGAACACGAAACCGAAGTCATTGACGTCGAGCCGGCAAAACCGGAACGCACCGAACCTTCGCTGTCGCTGGAGCCGGTGGACCTCGATGACGAGCCACCCATCCCGCAACTGCGCCTGCACGACCCGATCGATCATTCCGCGCGCCACGAACGCCTGTCGGCCAGTGACGAGGTGGACGACGACCCGACACCGATCGAACCGCCGCGTAAAAAGCGCGAACGCAATGAACCCGGCGTACGAGCCGAAGTGCTGCAGGACCTGACCGACGATCCGCTGCAACTGGACTGGCAGAAACGCCGTTCGCCCTGGGGCCGACGCCTGCTCTGGCTGTTGCTGATCCTGCTGGCCGCCGGTGCCCTCGCCGGCCAGTACATCGCCTATCATTTCGATGAACTGGCCCGCCAGGATCAATACCGTCCGTGGTTCCAGCAACTGTGCCCGCAGATCGGCTGCACAGTGCCGTCCAAGGTCGATATCGCCAAGATCAAGAGCAGCAACCTGGTGGTGCGCAGCCATCCGGAATTCAGCGGGGCGCTGGTGGTGGACGCGATCATTTATAACCGCGCGCCGTTCTCGCAACCGTTCCCGCTGCTGGAGTTGCGCTTCGCCGACCTCAACGGCCACCTGATCGCCAGTCGCCGATTCAAACCCGGCGAGTACCTCAACGGCGACCTCGAAGGCATGGCGGAAATGCCGCCGCAGACGCCGATCCACATCGCCCTGGACATACTCGACCCAGGACCGAAAGCGGTGAACTACAGCCTGAGTTTCCACTCGCCCGAGTGAAACGGCTTACCGTTCCGGGATTGACGGCAGTTTTCTGACTTTGCGCCCCACGACCAAACCGGCGGTAATAACAGAATAACTGTTCAGATTTTGTTCAATTCAGCCTTTATCCAGTCATCGAGAGCGGGTATCATGCCAACCCTTTTTCGAACTCTCATGATCCGGCCCCACTTCAGGGAAGTCCTATGTCGGCGGTACGCATCGGCCCATATACATTGCAGAACGGCTTGATCCTCGCCCCTATGGCGGGTGTCACCGACCAGCCCTTTCGTCAGTTGTGCAAGCGATTGGGCGCAGGGCTTGTAGTCTCGGAAATGGTCACCAGTGACATGAGCCTGTGGAACACCCGCAAGTCGCGCATGCGCATGATCCACGAAGGCGATCCCGAGCCGCGCTCGGTACAGATTGCCGGTGGCGATGCGCAGATGCTGGCGGATGCGGCCCGGGCCAACGTCGAACTGGGCGCACAGATTATTGATATCAACATGGGTTGCCCGGCGAAAAAGGTCTGCAACAAGGCTGCCGGCTCTGCGTTGTTGAAGGATGAAGCACTGGTTACCGAGATCCTGCATGCCGTGGTGGCGGCGGTTGATGTGCCGGTAACCCTGAAGATCCGCACCGGATGGGATCGCGACAACAAGAACGGCCTGACCGTGGCGAAGATCGCCGAGCAGGCCGGGATCACGGCGCTGGCGGTGCATGGCCGCACCCGCGCCGACCTGTACACCGGCGAAGCCGAGTACGACACCATTGCCGCGATCAAGCAGGCGGTGTCGATTCCGGTCTTTGCCAACGGCGACATCGTATCGCCGGAAAAGGCCCGCTACGTGCTCGACGCGACCGGTGCCGATGGCCTTTTGATCGGCCGGGCTGCCCAGGGGCGGCCATGGATTTTTCGTGAGATCGAACACTTCCTGCGTACCGGCGAAAAACTGCCGGCACCGGAGCTGATCGAGGTGGAACGCATTCTGCTTGAGCATCTGGCTGCCCTCCACGCCTTTTATGGGGACGTGATGGGCGTACGCATTGCCCGAAAGCATGTGGGCTGGTATCTCGCAACCTTGCCGGGCGCCAAGGAGTTTCGCGCCCGTTTCAATCGTTTGGATGGTACGGAAACACAATGCGCCAACGTTCGGGAGTTCTTCGCCGAACGTTACAAGAGCCTGACAGGGGACGGAGAAGGGGTGGCCGCATGACGATGATGACCGAGACTTTAGTGAGTGGAACAACACCCGTGAGCGACAACGTGAATTTGAAACAGCACCTCAATACCCCGAGCGAAGAAGGCCAGACCCTTCGCGGGAGTGTCGAGAAGGCGCTGCACAATTATTTCGCCCACCTTGAGGGCGCAGCCGTCACGGACGTGTACAACCTGGTGCTCTCCGAAGTCGAGGCTCCCCTGCTCGAAAGCGTGATGAACTACGTCAAGGGCAACCAGACCAAGGCCAGCGAGCTGCTCGGACTCAACCGCGGCACGCTGCGCAAGAAACTCAAGCAGTACGATCTGCTGTAAGCATTCAATCAAACCAGAAAGGCGCCCGCGTAAAACCGGTCGCCTTTTTTGCTGACTTCCCTTGCTTTTGATGGAAATTGAGATGACCGACCAGACTACCCGCCTGCCGATCCGCCGCGCCTTGATCAGTGTTTCCGACAAGACCGGGATCCTCGAATTCGCCAGGGAGCTGGAAGCCCTGGGCGTGGAAATCCTTTCCACCGGCGGGACCTTCAAACTGCTGCAGGACAACGGCGTGGCCGCAGTGGAAGTCGCGGATTACACCGGTTTCGCAGAGATGATGGACGGTCGGGTGAAAACCCTGCACCCGAAAATCCACGGCGGGATCCTCGGTCGTCGCGGTATCGATGACGCGATCATGAACGAGCACGGCATCAAGCCGATCGATCTGGTAGCCGTCAACCTGTACCCGTTCGAAGCCACCATCAGCAAGCCAGGCTGCGACCTGCCGACCGCCATCGAGAACATCGACATCGGCGGCCCGACCATGGTCCGTTCGGCGGCGAAAAACCACAAAGACGTGGCCATCGTGGTGAATGCCAGCGATTACGCCAACGTCCTGGAAAACCTCAAGGCCGGCGGCCTGACCTACGCTCAGCGTTTCGACCTGATGCTCAAGGCGTTCGAACACACCGCCGCCTACGACGGCATGATCGCCAACTACATGGGCACCGTGAACCAGGCCGCTGACACCCTCAGCACCGAAGGTCGCAGCGAATTCCCGCGCACCTTCAACAGCCAGTTCATCAAGGCCCAGGAAATGCGCTACGGCGAGAACCCGCACCAGAGCGCGGCGTTCTACGTTGAAGCCAAGCCTGCCGAAGTCGGCATCGCCACTGCCACCCAGCTGCAAGGCAAAGAACTGTCGTACAACAACGTGGCCGACACCGACGCCGCGCTGGAGTGCGTGAAGAGCTTCGTCAAACCGGCGTGCGTGATCGTCAAGCACGCCAACCCGTGCGGCGTGGCCGTAAGCCCGGACGCTGAAGGCGGCATCCGTCAGGCCTACGAACTGGCCTACGCTACCGACACCGAGTCGGCGTTCGGCGGCATCATCGCCTTCAACCGTGAACTGGATGCCGAGACTGCCAAGGCGATCGTCGAGCGTCAGTTCGTTGAAGTGATCATCGCTCCAAGCGTCAGCGAAGAAGCCCGTGCCATCGTCGCTGCCAAGGCCAATGTGCGCCTGCTGGCCTGCGGCGAGTGGTCGGCTGACCGCGCTGCTGCCTGGGACTACAAGCGCGTCAACGGCGGCCTGCTGGTTCAGAGCCGTGACATCGGCATGATCGGCGCCGACGACCTGAAAGTGGTGACCAAGCGCGCACCGACCGAACAGGAAATCCACGACCTGATCTTCGCCTGGAAAGTGGCCAAGTACGTTAAATCCAACGCCATCGTCTACGCCAAGAACCGTCAGACCATCGGTGTCGGCGCCGGCCAGATGAGCCGCGTGAACTCGGCGCGTATCGCCGCGATCAAGGCTGAACACGCCGGTCTGCAAGTCGCAGGTTCCGTGATGGCATCGGATGCGTTCTTCCCGTTCCGCGACGGTCTGGACAATGCGGCCAAGGTCGGTATCACTGCTGTGATCCAGCCAGGCGGTTCGATGCGTGATGCTGAAGTGATTGCTGCTGCTGATGAAGCGGGCATCGCCATGGTCTTCACAGGCATGCGCCACTTCCGTCACTGATAATCCGATTCAAATGTGGGAGCGGGCTTGCTCGCGAATGCAATCTGTCAGCGACATTTGTTTCGACTGACACTCCGCTTTCGCGAGCAAGCCCGCTCCCACAGAAAAGCAGTCTTAGTGCTGTCTCCAGAATTAGCGTCATCCGAGGTTTTTGAAATGAATGTTTTGATCATTGGCAGCGGTGGCCGCGAACACGCCCTGGCCTGGAAAGTGGCTCAGGATCCGCGTGTGCAGAAGGTTTTCGTCGCACCGGGCAACGCCGGCACCGCGATTGAAGCCAAGTGCGAAAACGTCGCCATCGACGTACTGGCCCTCGAGCAACTGGCCGACTTCGCCGAGAAGAACGTTTCCCTGACCATCGTCGGTCCGGAAGTCCCGCTGGTTGCCGGCGTCGTCGATCTGTTCCGCTCCCGCGGCCTGGATTGCTTCGGTCCGACCGCCGGTGCCGCGCAGCTGGAAGGCTCGAAAGCCTTCACCAAGGATTTCCTGGCCCGCCACAAGATCCCGACTGCCGACTACCAGAACTTCACCGAGATCGAGCCTGCCCTGGCTTACCTGCGTGAAAAAGGCGCACCGATCGTGATCAAGGCCGATGGCCTGGCCGCCGGCAAAGGCGTGATCGTCGCCATGACCCTGGCCGAAGCCGAAGACGCTGTGCGTGACATGCTCGCGGGCAATGCCTTCGGCGATGCCGGTTCGCGCGTCGTGATCGAAGAGTTCCTCGACGGCGAAGAAGCCAGCTTCATCGTCATGGTCGACGGCAAGAACGTCCTGCCGATGGCCACCAGCCAGGACCACAAACGCGTTGGCGACGGCGACAGCGGCCCGAACACCGGCGGCATGGGTGCTTACTCCCCGGCTCCGGTGGTCACCGCCGACGTGCACCAGCGCGTGATGGATCTGGTGATCTGGCCGACCGTGCGCGGCATGGCCGAGGAAGGCAACGTCTACACCGGTTTCCTGTACGCCGGTCTGATGATCGACAAGGCCGGCAATCCGAAGGTCATCGAGTTCAACTGCCGTTTCGGCGATCCGGAAACCCAACCGGTGATGCTGCGTCTGCAGTCGAGCCTGGCGTTGCTGGTCGAAGCGGCACTGGCCCAGGCACTGGATAAAGTCGAAGCGCAGTGGGATCCACGTCCGAGCGTCGGCATTGTGCTGGCTGCTGGCGGTTACCCGGGCGACTACGCCAAGGGCGCGACGATCAACGGTCTGGACGCGGCAGCAAGCCTGGAAGGCAAGGTCTTCCACGCCGGCACCGCGCTCAAGGACGGCAACGTCGTGACGGCCGGTGGTCGGGTGCTGTGCGCTACTGCCATGGGCGCCAGCGTGGGTGCTGCCCAGGAGCAGGCCTACAAACTGGCCAAGGCCATCGACTGGGAAGGCTGCTTCTACCGCACCGACATTGGCTACCGCGCCATTGCCCGTGAACGCGGCGAAACCCGGTAATAAGCTACGCTGTGTTTCCGGCAAGGGCCCTTGGTCCTTGCCGGACTGTTCCGACGCTGCGCATCGTTATATTCTGGCATCAACCTACGAAGGGATTTCGCCGTGCGCTGGCTCAGGATTGCCATAGGCTTCACCGTCACACTGTTGACCTTGCTCTGCATGCTCCCGGCCCAGGCCGCGCAAGGCAGTGGCTGGTCGGTATTGCTCGACGATCAGGGCAACCTCCAGCTGAGCGACATCCGCTCCGCCCGCTACACCAATCAATTCAGCCCTATCGAGCTTGACCGCCTCACCGCGGCCGAACCCGATGGCGCGTTATGGCTGCGCTTCAGACTGGCGCCCGGCAAGCACGAACAAGTGCTGCGCATCTTCGCTCCCGACCTGTCGCACCTCAATCTGTACGTGCTCGATGGCGACCGGCTGATCGAGCAACGGGAAACCGGCACCGTCCAGGCCCAGGCCGAGCGCCCCCTGCCGAGCAGCGACTTCCTGCTGCCGCTGCCGCAAAGCGACAAGTCCCTCGACATCTACCTGCGAATGGTCTCCGACCACCAGTTACGTCCGTACATCACCCTGCAATCGGCGGTGATGGGCGCGGCCAACCATAATCAGACGCTGATCTACGGCTTGCTGTTCGGCTGCCTCGCCATGCTGATCCTGCACAACCTGATCCGCTACGCCTACACCCGCTCGCGCAGCAGCCTGTGGCTGGCGGTGTGTGAAGCGCTGCTGAGCCTGAGCCTGTTGCTGTTGCTCAACCTGGCCGGCCCCTGGCTGCCGAACTGGCATGCGATCCAGACCCCCGGCGCCTATCTGGCCCTGCTGCTGACCGCGCCGGCCGGCCTGATGTTCGCCTACCGCTTTTTCGCCCCGCTCGGCCCGCACCCGCTGAACAAATTGCTGCTGGGCGACATCCTGTTCATCGTGATCTGCAGCCTGCTGTTGCTGTTCGTCAACACGCTGCCGCTGAACATCATCACCTACGCACTGGTGGCCCTGGCCGGTCTGAGCATGTTGCTGGTGGCGTTCTATCACTGGCAGAAAGGCTACCGCCCTGCCCGCTTGTTCGTCGCCGCGATGGTGGTGTTCAACATCGGCACGCTGATCATCCTTCCGGCCTTGCTGGGGCTGACCCTGGTGGCACCGCAAGGCCTGATCATGACCCTGATGGGTTTCATCTGCATCAGTGGCCTGCTGATGAGCATCGCCCTGGGCGAACGCCAGCGCAGTATCACCGAAAGCCGCTTCAGCATCAGCCGCGACCTCGCCGCGAGCAACGCCGAGATCAATGCCAAGGCCGAATTCCTGGCCAAGATCAGCCACGAGATCCGCACGCCGATGAACGGCGTACTGGGCATGACCGAACTGCTGCTCGGCACGCCCCTGTCGGTCAAGCAACGCGACTACGTGCAGACCATCCACAGCGCCGGCAACGAACTGCTGACCCTGATCAACGAGATCCTCGACATCTCCCGCCTCGAATCCGGGCAGATCGAGCTGGACGACGTGCAGTTCGACCTCAATGCTTTGATCGACGATTGCCTGAGCATCTACCGCGCCAAGGCTGAACAGCAGAACGTCGAACTGATCAGCTTCATCCAGCCGCAAGTGCCACGGGTCATCAGCGGCGACCCGACGCGTCTGCGCCAGACGCTGCTGAGCCTGCTGGAAAACGCCCTGAAGAAAACCGAAGAAGGCGAAGTGCTGGTGGTGGTCGCCCTCGACGAACGCAGCGCCAAACCACGCCTGCGCATTGCCGTGCAGGACAGCGGCCAGCCGATGGACCAGGAAGAGCGTGATGCGTTGATGCACGCCGAGCTGCACAGCAAGCACTTTCTGTCGGCCAACCGGTTGGGCGGCAATCTCGGGCTGGTGATCGCCCGGCAACTGATTCGCCTGATGCAGGGCGAGTTCGGCATCAAGAGCGGCGCCAGCCAGGGCAGCACGCTGTGGCTGACCTTGCCGCTGGACCCCGATCGCCTGGAACATCCGACCTCGGACCTCGACAGCCCGTTGCAGGGCGCGCGAGTGCTGGTGGTTGATGACAACGACACCTGCCGCAAAGTGTTGGTGCAACAATGCAGCGCCTGGGGCCTGAACGTCAGCGCGGTACCGTCGGGCAAAGAAGCGCTGGCCCTGTTGCGCACCAAGGCGCATTTGCGTGATTACTTCGACGTGGTCTTGCTGGACCAGAACATGCCCGGCATGACCGGCATGCAACTGGCAGCCAAGATCAAGGAAGACCCGAGCCTGAACCACGACATCCTGCTGATCATGCTCACCGGCATCAGCAATGCGCCGAGCAAGATCATCGCGCGAAACTCGGGGATCAAACGCATCCTGGCCAAACCGGTGGCCGGCTACACGCTCAAGACCACACTGGCCGACGAACTGAATCAGCGCAATCGGGGTCAGGCGGTGTTCCAGCCACAAGCAGCCGGCCCGGCCACGGCAGTCAAGGTTCCGAGCGATTTCCGCATTCTCGTCGCCGAGGACAACACGATTTCCACCAAAGTGATCCGCGGCATGCTCGGCAAGCTCAACCTGCAACCGGATACCGCCAGCAATGGCGAAGAAGCCTTGCAGGCGATGAAAGCCCAGCGCTACGACCTGGTGCTGATGGACTGCGAAATGCCGATCCTCGATGGTTTCTCCGCCACCCAGCAACTGCGAGCCTGGGAAGTCGGCAATCAGCGCATCCGCACGCCGATCGTGGCGTTGACCGCGCACATCCTCGCCGAACACAAGGAACGTGCGCGCCAGGCCGGCATGGACGGGCACATGGCCAAACCGGTGGAACTGTCGCAACTGCGCGAACTGATCGAGCACTGGGTGGCCCAGCGTGATCAGCAAAACCGCACGACGGCCCGTACTTCCTGATCTCGGCAAGTACTCATCTTCTCGAAAGGATCATGGCGTGATGGCGCCAGATCCGCCTGATAGACTCCGTTCAACTTTCGTCGGCGCGAGTTTCAATCATGCTCCATGTGCTGTTCAGCGTTTACCTGAAGATGCTGGTGCTCTACAGCCCGTTCTTCGTGTTGTCCTGCTTCATCAGCCTGACCCGGGGTTATTCGCGCAAGGAACAACGGCGCCTGGCCTGGAAAGTAGCGATCGCCACCCTGGTATCGAGCGTGTTGCTGTACCTGTTCGGGCGGGTGATCTTCGATGTGTTCGGTATCACCGTGGATGCGTTCCGCATCGGCGCGGGCAGCGTGCTGTTCATCTCGGCGCTGGGCATGGCACAGGGCAAGTCGGCCGTACAGACCGACAACGTGCAGCAAGATGTGACGATTGTTCCTCTGACCATTCCACTGACCGTCGGCCCCGGCACTATCGGCGCATTGCTGGTGATGGGCGTCAGCCAGCCGCACTGGGATGACAAGCTGATCGCGATCATGAGTATCGCCCTGGCGAGCTTCACCGTTGGCGTGGTGTTGTATCTGTCGAACCGCATCGAGCGGATTCTCGGTGACCAGGGTCTGCAGATTGTCAGCCGCCTGATGGGCCTTTTCGTGTGTGCACTCGCAGCGCAGATCATCTTTACCGGGGTCAAAGGCTATCTGGTGCCGTGACCCCTGAAACGAAAAGACCGCCAACGGCAACGTCGGCGGTCTTTTTTTCGTCAGTACCCGCAATCCCTCAACCGGCAGACTCGACGGTTTTCTTCGTGCCTGACTGATCGATCAAGGCTTTCAACGTCACGCTATCGCTTCCGTCCTTGCGCGCCTTCAGCCAGATCACCAGTGCCGATACCTTGCAAGGAAGCAGGCCTGCGACCTCAAGCATGGCGTCACCACGCAGAGCCGGATCCTGCGCATCCGCATTGCGTACCAGCATGCAGTGCCCACTGTCGGGGTCGATCAGCACCAGATGATCCTCGACTATCGCCACTTCCAGCTTCTGTGGATCGCACAGCGTCAGGATCAAGCGGCTCATGACCAGCGGGCGGTCGCCCAGCGGATAACGACAGTCGACCACCAATGAGTCGAGCTTGCGTATCAGCGCCTCGGTCAGATGCCATTTCATCGAACCACGCCCCACCCTCAGGACCAGCGTGCTCACGTCGTCCGGAATCAGCGGCAGAAGATCGAGCGCATCCACTTGCCCTTCGAGCACCAGCACGTCCCCTGTGCGCTCGACATAATCCAGCGGTTTGATCTGGCGCATGCTCGGGTAGCCTTGAACGACCCGCTCCTGCGGCTCATGCAGCAGTACATCGGTATGCCGCCGGGTTCCAAGCAGCTCGAAATTCTCCGGCAGGTCGGCAACGGGAATCTGGATCAGTCGCGCGCTGCTGGCGATGTACCACTGAACACTGGCGCCTTTCGCGGCAAGGGAAATAAATGGACGATGCGCCTCGGTCGCGAGCAAGGCCTGCAAGTTGCCGATCAGATTTTCGCCATGGGTCGCCAGCCACTGGTGCTGTACACCGGTGATCAACGGTGGCTCCTGATGTTCCAGCTGCAGCACCACGCCCTCCTGCGTCGTACCCACAAGACCGGCACCGTCAACCCGCACATCGGCAAAGCGCCACGCTGTCCACTGTCGCTCTGGCTTGGGCAGCATTTGCGGGTGCAACAGCTGCGCGCCCTTTCCGAATGCCCGTTCAAGTTGCAGCTGATCGATAAAGGTCTGGCGCCAGATCTCGCCGCCCTCGGGTTCGAACAACCATGCCGATTGATTGTCCGGCGTCATACCGAGCAACCGGACCTGCGTCTGTTGCGCCTCACATAGCAACAAGCGGTTGTCCACGTACCAGGCATGCAACCGCGCATCACCGGCAGCATTGGCAATGCCGACAATCGAGAACTGCTCGACGGCTTGTTGCCGGGCTACGGCTTCGAGCGCCAGCCACCACTGCTCCCGCCCCTTGAACCAAGACTCGGCCAGACCCGCAAAACGCACTTTACCGTCAGCGCCGATCTCGAACGACAAACCGTCTCCGGTCCTTGCCTGATAACCGTTGTGCTCAGCCGTCACCTGCTTCAGGCGTTCGGGCTGCACCCAACGGTGCGTCCATTGGCCTTGCCCCTGCGTCACGGTGCGCTGCACTCGACACAGCGTCTGGAATCCCCGGTCGTAGATGACAAACATGTCGCCGTCACCGGCCAGCGGCAGCAACATCAGTTCGTTCAGATTCTGGATCGAGTCCGGCCAGCCGCGGGCACGGCGGCGACGGGGCACCGGGCGCACGATCAAGTTGTCGCGGGTACGAACCCAGGCCATGTCCCGGTGTTTATCTTCGATCGTCCAGCAAATCGAAACGTAAGACGCGAACTGCCAGTCGACCGTGGCATACCCACTGTCAATCCGGGCCGGCTTGTGTACCACCCGATCGCCCAGTAACGGCGCCCAATCAGTCAGCGGCGTGCGGTCATCGAGCAGGGCCTCGAAAGTTGGCTCAAGTCCGCGAGTGACCGAGCTCAGCCACAGTTCGCCTTCGTGGATCAGATAATTCAGACGCTCGATTGCGCCGTCCTGGCGGGCATACTCCTGCACCACATGGACAACACCCTGCCCGTCGGCTTCAACGCTGCGAATCGTGCTGATACCTTCGTGCCGTAATAACAACCGATAGCGGTGGCTGAGCAGCCCGGTGTCGGCATCGACCTGGCAGATATCGTAGCCACTCGGATCATGGAAAAACGCCGAGCCGCCGCTCACCACCGACAACTGTGTATCTTCAATGAACACTTCATCGTTGCGGATATAGAGAATCCGGTCCTCTACGGCGTCGTACCAGCCATTGGTATAACGGGGCGCCTTGATGTTCTCGAACGGAATCAGGTAGTCGTGGATCGGCGTATAGCGCAGCGCCAGTCGATGAGCCCGCGCCAGTGCTTGCAGATGATCCTGCAGGATCTGGTTGTCCAGCCCCTTGGGCACCTGCTCTTGCAACAGCTGCAGATCGTGCCGCTTGCCGTCGACTCTGAAGAGCCGGCCATTTTCGATCAGCAGGGAAATCTCCGGCGCACTGTCCGCTGTCACCTTGAACTGGCAGCCTTTGATACTGAATTGCCCGTCGCTGCCGAACACCACCTCCTTCTCGACGGCCCACGGCGCGACAATGATCCAGCGGTCTTTTTGTTGCCCCAATGACGTCAATTCGACATCGACGCCCGGGTTGAGCACCAATGTGCACGTGCCTCCTCCACCCTGAATCCGGTAGCTGATCTGCTCCTGCCACGCTTCGGGGATCACCGGCACGATCAACTTTCGCACCTGCGCATCGAGTGTGACGCTGATGTCGGTCGGACGATAATCGGGGTACATCCGATGGACGATGTAGTGGCTGGGAAAGGAATAGAACGAAAACAGAAAAAGCCACTGACCGTCCGCTTTTTTCTTCTCCAGACGTCGCGCGATGTCGAAGCCCTTGTCGTGGCGTTGCGACGAAAAAGGCAGGATCTGATACTCGTAGCGGTAGCAGGTGATCGGCGTACACGGCAGGACAATGGCCTGGTCGGCCGGTGGTGCAAACTTCATCTCGGTGGGGTAGCCCAGCTCCTTGCTGAGATGAGTGGCGCGAGAGTAGTCGACCTCGAATTCCGGTACGCCGAAATGATCGCGCAGCGGATACAGGCGGGTGCTGTCGAGCAACAGTCTGCCGGTGCTCAGATCCAGTCCATTGAGAATCAGAGAAGGTCGGGGCAACCAGGCACCTTGTTCACCGCTGTAGCGATATGCGCTCCCGTGATGCGCGTCCTCCAGCTCTGCGAACAACAATCCGACCGCTTTCGCTTCTTCGGCGATGGCTGCGAAGTTCTGCGCCAGCGCAGCCACACCCACTGCCAGACCACCCAGGATCACGCCTGCGCCTCCCAACACCGCTGCCGCCGTTCCCGCCCCGGCAAGTGCGGCCCCCAGCCCTGCGCCGGTCAGGGCCAGACTGCTGGCGTCAAAGGCCAACTGAGTGGCATAGGTAGCCGTCTCGACATCGTTCCGGGCCGTCGCCACCTGATAGATATCGAAACCGACGTTGGCCAGTCCCAGCACGGCACCGACACCCTCGTTGGCCACATGGCCGGCCACGGTACCGAAAGTGCTGCCGGTCAGCGGCTCGAGTGCTTCGCCGACCACCTTTGAACTGGTGCGGGCGATCAGTTTTTCATCGCGCAACGCAGCTTGCACCAAACCGATCAGCCCTGCCACGTCGACTACATTGCCATGCACCAGTTGCGCGTAGTTGACGTAGGCGTGCCATTGCACCGCAGTGGTCATTGTGCGGTCTTCGCCTTCGCGCCCGCGCAATGCGTTCATCAGGGCCTGTATCGCAAACCCGGCATTCAACGTGTGCACCGCCGCCACCTCGGCCGGGTCCATCCCGGTGCCCACCGCACGTTTGCGCCCGAGAACCGAGAACAGTTCAGTCAGATGAGCCTTGATTCGCAACAGGCGATCATCCTGGCTGATGACCGTGGCGACCAGCTCGCCACTCTGAGGATCAATCATGCTCACTCGGTAGCTGCCCTCTGGCGTCACTTCCAGGGATTCGAACAACGGCACCAGGGGCGACACCGAGTCATGGCCCTCCTGCAAGCGCGAAGTAGCGTCGGCAATCTGCTCGGCCCACCAGTCATTGTCTGAAGACAGCAAGGCATTGCCCAGGCGTGAATTTTCCATCAGCGATTTGCCGTGCGCACTGTTCACCCTCTGGCGAACGGATCTGAATGGCTTGTCTGGCAGCGGTTCATCTCTGTACAACTGA
Organism: Pseudomonas sp. SDO52101_S400; assembly: GCF_054071635.1. Classification (NCBI taxonomy): domain Bacteria; kingdom Pseudomonadati; phylum Pseudomonadota; class Gammaproteobacteria; order Pseudomonadales; family Pseudomonadaceae; genus Pseudomonas; species Pseudomonas sp. SDO52101_S400. The sequence goes on from NZ_JBSVWF010000046.1 coordinate 33,066, forward strand.
TTCACCTTGGCGCCGTTCGACAGGTCCAGATCGGCAACTTTCTCACCTTGCACATCGATCAGATCGAACAACGGCCGGTCAGGTTTCCCATACAAGGCGTAATGCCGGGCTATGCCTGCATGTTTGAAAAATTGCGCCATGGCCGTTTTGAAGGTCGCCAGGCTGTCGAATTCGAACAGACCGAAGTTCGGATCATAGAAGTGATAAGTGTGTGCCTGCCCGTTGGAAGTCCTGGCCACCAGCATCGAATGGTTGTCCGAATTGAGCATCAGGGTTCGGGTACCGACGGACTCCTCAAGGGTCGCAACCATTTTGTCCAGATCGACCCGCCCCAGCGGCGTGCCCACATCCGTGACTTTCACCCCACGCAACTCCTCCAGCGCACCCAGAAACGCCGTCGAGTCCGATTGCTCCGGCTCAAGCACCGCCAGGAAAAACCGCTCGCGCAATTGTCGGGTCGAGCCCTCGCCCTGTGTGAGGGCGGCACTCATCGCCAATGCCAGTGGAAAACAGCGGCCCGCTGCAGTATCACCCGGCCCGTGCATCAACAAATCCTGAGGCACCAGTTTTACGGTGCCAGCGTCGAACTGATTGAGCACCTGCTCCAGCTTCAACTGGACCTGTTCACGATGTTCCTGAGTCGCCAATCGCTGGATCCGTGCCACCTGACGCCCCCAGTCGGACAGTGTCACGGCCTTGGCCAGCGCGTCCTTCTTCAGGCCCAGCGCGTTGACCGAAGGCGCCGGCAAGCCATCGTCGACACTCGCCATGCCCGTTACAAAGGCTGGTGCCTGGCGCCGATAGAGTTGCTGTTCGATCGCCGCATAGCGCCCGGACGCCCCGCGCTCACTCATGCTGTTGATCAAATTGTCCATTGCACTGCTCAGTGCCGAAAAACTCTGATCATCCAGTGATTCGGCCCCCAGCAAAGCGCCTATCGTCAAACGTTGCAAAGGACTGAGGTGCGCAAGCTGCCAGGAGCCCTTGCCGAGACCGATCAACAGTTCATCCAGCGCAAGCCCCTGCGTGGACTGAGTGCTCAGAGATGCGGGTGGCCGCAGGCGAGTGTCCTGATTGCGGATGGCCTGACGATCGTCGAAGTTCAGCGGCAACCTGTCGGCAAACACAATCTCGCCGTCGTGGCCGCTCATCATCGCCTTGGCAAACGCTTCGCCAAGGCGCTCGGCCATGCGCTGCAACAAGTCGGTATTGAGCACATGACGTCCCTCGATAACGGGCCAGCCCAGTTCGAACTCGACGGTCGAGTGTTTCAGCAATTCGCCGATGTCGCCTGCGTAGCGGGTTTTGTATTGGCCGTCATTCCAGCGTTGTTTTTCATTTATTACCCACCGAACGAAATCGCTTTCGTTGTCTTTCCAGGAGTGATCCAGCTCCTCCTCGCTCGAACGATTGACCGTGCCCTTCGGTTCAATTTCGACTTCATCTCGAGAAGCCTCAGCAGCCCGGGCAGTGAAATGTGCCTGCTCATAGTCGCCCATGCCAAGGCGCATTGCTGCAGGTCCCGTCAGAAAAATCGTGCCTTCGCTTTCCGGGCGGATGCCGTCGCTGTAATAACTGGCAACCGCCATAGCCAGTTTGTTCATCGCAATATCATCATCGGCGGGCAGAGCCCTCAAAGGGCCGACGCGGCTCTCAATCTCGGCTATTGCGAGAACACGCATGGGCTCAAAGTCATGAGGGGCTATCCCTTTTGCCGTCGCCGTACGGAACACTGCGTCGACTACTTGATAGTTGAAGCGCAGCCGCTCCTGTACCGCACGCAGCATTTGCGCTCCGGGGTGCGCCATCAGATATGCATTGCTCAGCGAATTGCCTTCAGCCACAGCGCGCAACATATAGGGGCGCGCCAAAAGGTCGGAGGGCGGCTGGAAAACCTGATCCAACGCAGGCGAGCTTTTGGCGAACGCCTCCAGCGCTGCGCGATGTTCTGCGGGAATACTGTCGGCATAATCCGTGTAGCGACCGCGTAACGCCTGGCGCCCCGGCATCCATTGCGGATTATGGTCCAGCAGCAGTTGCACAATGCCTCGCTGGCCATCCTCACCGATTGCGCTGATGTCCACTCCACCCAGCACCTTCATCAACGGCGGAAGGTTATCGACATCCGCGTACATGCCTCCTTCCGATACCAATGCCTCCAGCCGCACCACATCGGAGCCAGCGGCCAGATTGCCGCGCAAACCCATTTCCTGATCGTAAATGGCTTGCAAATGCATGGGTTGCCCGGCATCCGCCAGATCGCGCAATTGCAAACCGCTGCTGCTCATCGCGCGCACACTTTCAAGATTCCGGGCTCTCAGCGCTCGCAGATCAGCAACTTCCTGACCATAGGCCAGACCCAATAACTGAATCCTGGCTTCATCGGCTGACAAGCCATTGGCTCGTGCCTCATTGATGTGCGCAAACATTTGTTGTTTGAGAGCAATCGCACGCGCCTCATACATCGTGCCAAGTTGCTCTTCGGTAGTACTATCAGCCCCACCATTTTGCATGCTGCTTGCTTTTGCCGCCTCCACCACAAGCCGAGTCGTTTGATGCACCAGCATTGCATCACCGTCATACCAGAGATTGATCTTATATCCCTGCCCGGCCAACACGCTCGCCCAAAGATTGATGTAATCACGTTGAATTTCGCCAAGCCCCCCACCCAACCACACGAAGTGTAAAACTTTCGGAACTTGCGTCGCAGGCAACTTCATTTGTTCGATGCTGTAAAGCAGGCGCGACTCGAAGCTTTCAACCCGACTGGTGATTTGAGAAAGGGTGGGGGGCGATTCTTTATCAGGACTGGGAGACGGTTCCTGCTCCACTTCCCGGCGTACACGACCCTGGCCAAATTCGCCCAGCGCCTGTTTTAACAACGCCAGAGGCTGCTGCAGCCGCGGCGAATCGAGCAGGCCGATGCAGGCAAAGTAATAACGGATAACGGCATCATATTGTCGGGTGTTCTTGTACGGCGAAAGTGCCTGCTCAAGGTCCGCCAACTTGAACAAGTTGACGAACTTTACATATTCACCATCAACGGCTTTAACTTTTGCCTCTTGCATAAACCGACCTCCTTGAAACATCCAATGACATACGCACAAAAAAACAAGCACGCACCAAAACACTTAGCCAAAAGAGGAATCCCCTGATGGCAAACCAAAATAGTGGAGGCTTAAAAACTCATTGAGCGCAAAACTAGTGCAAAAGAGCTTCACAGACAAACATGAAACCATTCAAACAATGTCAGAAGAAACATCCAACAACATCAACTCAACATCTTTTACAACAACAAAATACAAAGCCGAAAACAGGCCACACAGAAACAGACAAGGCCGCAAATTTTCATTCGCGGCCTTGTTATTGACATCCATTTAGAGAAACAAAACGGATTACAAAAGCGCTGTCATCCGGCCGGTTTTTCCCCGTACCAACGCGGCGTATACACCCACTCACCGCCCTCGATGCGAGGGAATGTGCAGGTGGTGGACGAACCGATCAGCACCATGGTGCGCATGTCGACCTGATCCGGTGTCAGCGCTCCCAGCGTGGTCACCCGTAGCGTCTGCCCCGGACGGCCAATATCGCGGCCCAGCACCACCGGTGTTTGCGGGGTGCGGTGTTGCGCGACGATTTCCAGTGCTCGCCCCAGTTGCCACGGACGGGCACGGGAGATCGGGTTGTAGAACGCCAGCGCCAGATCCGCCTCGGCGGCCAGATCCAGACGTTTCTCGATGATCGACCACGGCTTGAGGTTATCCGACAGCGACATCACGCAAAAGTCATGACCCAGCGGGGCACCGGCCTGAGCGGCGGTAGCGAGTGACGCAGAAACACCCGGCAGGATTTCCAGATCGACGCTGTGCCACGCCGGATCCGTCGACTCGTGCAACGCCTCAAGCACCGCCGCCGCCATGGCGAACACCCCCGGATCGCCGGACGAAACCACGATCACCGAACGCCCCTCGGCCGCCAGCCTGAAGGCATGACGGGCACGCTGCATTTCCTCGCGGTTGTCGGTGCAATGCTGCACCTGATCATCGCGGAACGGGCCAGCCATGCGCACGTAGGTTTCGTAACCGAGCACGTCTGTGGCCCGAGCCAGTTCGGCTTTCACCGCCGGCACCATCAGCTCTGCCGCGCCAGGGCCGAGGCCGATCACTGCCAGGCGACCACGCGGACGACCGACCTGCGAAACATCCAGCGGCTGTTCGGCCACGGCAATGGCAAGCTCGCGGGATGTTGTGACGATTCGAGCGTCGGGGACCGCATCGCGAGCCAGCTCACCGATGTCATTCGCTGGCGCAACAAAGCGCAGCGGCACCGCCAGCTCAAGCGCAGCTTCACGCAATGCCGGACTCGCCATTTGAACATCAGCCGCCACCAGACAGGCCAGCGATTGAATCGCCACACCGGCCTGCTGCAACGCATTGCGAATCGCATCCGGCAGGTCGGCCACATCGGCACCGACCGCCACCGCCACGCTGCGCGGATAAATCAGCAACTCACTGGCGCTCGCCACGCGGGCATCACTGCCCACATGAATCGAGCGCTGCGCCTGTGGATCCTCCGGCAGTTGCGCCTGCTCAAGCCAAGGTGCAGCACCGTCGATGCGCACGCTGTGGCCGGCGAGCAAATCGGAGACAAAGCGTTTGCCCTGCTCCAGATCGCCAAGGGCATAACCGCCGGGCGGGTTGAGCAGGCAGGTGCCGAAACGCAGTTCGCCACTGGTGGTGATCGCCGCCGGCGCTTCAAGCGCAGACGCGATCTCACGGGCCATGACATTCACTCCGCCCAGGCCGCCAAGCAGCGGCACCACGGCGCTGCCATCTTCAGCCACGGCGAGCACCGCTGGCTCGACGCCTTTCTCCAGCAACAGCGGCGCCAGTGTGCGAATGACGATACCCGCCGCACACAAGGCAATGATCGGCGTGTCCTGTCGATACAGCTCACGCAGGGTCGCGCCGAATTCGCTGTACGTCAGATCGGCGCCTTCAACGCGCCCGGAGAGGCCGTGAATCTGCGCATCTGGATAAACCTGTTGAAGGCGACGGGCCGTGGCCAGTGCGCCCTGGCCGAGAATGACGATGGCGGGTGTGGAATGGGTCATCAGCCTTGCCACCGTTCGCCGGGAACAATGATCAGCGAGAAGTACGGCGACGACATCGGCTCGACCTCATCCAGCGGCACGATCTTCTGATTGGCCATGGTCGCGCGCTCGACATACAGCGCGCGCTCGGCCAGGCCCAGTTCCGCCAGCACGTCGCGCACTTTCGGGAAATTGCGCCCCAGCTTCATGATCACCGCCGCGTCGGCATCGGCCAGGCGGCGCTTGAGCTCGTCATGTGGCAATACACCGGACAGCACCGACAGGCTCTGATTGCGATAGACCAGCGGTGCACCCAGTACCGACGCGCCCCCAAGCATCGAGCAGACGCCCGGCACCACTTCGGCTTCGTAGCGACTGGCGAGGCGATCGTGCAGGTACATGTAGGAACCGTAGAAGAACGGATCACCTTCGCAAATCACCGCCACGTCGCGACCGGCATCCAGATGCGCAGCCACTTCCTCTGCCGCGTCATCGTAGAAATCGCTGATCACCTGTTCGTAGGACAGCGGCGCCGGCAGTACTTCAGTGGTCACCGGGTACACCAGCGGCAACAGATTCTGCGCGTCTTGCAGGTGTGCTTCGATGATGCCGAACGCGTTGCCCTTCTTGCCCTTGGCCACGAAATACGCCACCACCGGCGATTCGCGCAGCAGGCGCAGGGCCTTGACGGTAATCAGTTCCGGATCACCGGGGCCGACGCCCAGGCCAATCAAACGTCCTTGAGCCTGCATCATTCGATCTCCGTGGCGAGGGCATTGACCGCAGCGGCGGCCATGGCGCTGCCGCCGAGGCGGCCCTGCATGATCACGAACGGCACGCCACGGCTGTTGGCGGCCAGCTCGGCCTTGGACTCGGCAGCGCCGACGAAGCCCACCGGGAAGCCGAGGATCAGCGCCGGTTTCGGCGCGCCGGCGTCGAGCATTTCCAGCAGATAGAACAGCGCGGTCGGCGCGTTGCCGATCACCACCACGCTGCCTTCCAGATGCGGGCGCCACAGCTCCAGCGCCGCTGCCGAGCGAGTGTTGCCCAGCTCACGCGCCAGCTCCGGCACGCTGTCGTCGCGCAGGGTGCAGATCACCTCGTTGTTGGCAGGCAGGCGCGCACGGGTCACGCCTTCGGAAACCATCCGCGCATCGCACAGGATCGGTGCGCCAGCGGCCAGCGCATCGCGCCCGGCCTTGCCCGCGCCTTCGGAAAATTGCAGCCCGTCGATGGCCTCGACCATGCCGCATGCGTGGATCACCCGCACCGCGAGTTTTTCCAGGTCGGCCGGAATACGCGAGAGGTTGGCCTCGTTGCGAATGATCGCGAAGGAGTTGCGATAGATCTCCTGACCGTCGCGGATGTAATCAAGCATCAAGGGGGCTCCGTGAGCGGGCGGCGAGCAGGGTCGCGGCCGCTTCGATAGTAAGGTTGTGGGCGTGCAGCGCGCCGAAACCCGGCTGCGTTGCATCGCGAAAATAGAGATCGTAATGACAAGGGCTGACCGCCAGCAGAGTCACAGCAGCCCGGTGTGCGGCGGCGCAGGAGCGCGAGCAGCCGGACAAGTGCACATCAACGGCGTGAAGCAACAGCGTAGCCAGAAGGCGGGCATCGTGTTTGGTGTCGGCCAGACCTTTGCCGCAGCCGTTGGAGCCGGTGCAGGCGATCAGGTGTGACAGCGGATCTTCGGTCTGGGTCAGCAAGTTCAGCTTGCCCAGAGCATCGAGCACTTGAACCGCATTCGCTTCCCGCACATTGGGCAGCAACAGGCTTTGCCAAGGGGTGAACCGAAGACTGCCATCGCCAAAGGTTCTGGCCAATTGCGCGGCACCACGCAGCATGTCCGGATCGAGACGACCGAGCGGCGGTGCGGCACCGACATAGACCTGACCAGCCGATTGCTGAGGATGAATGCCGATGTGCAAGCCTTGCGGCACGGTTCCACGCTGCCAATCGCCAACGACTTGCAGGTTGATCCGCTGACCGAGCTTTTCCAGAAACACCGGTGCAGGGCATTCATCCAGCAGATGACGCATACGTGTCTGCTCCGGTCGGGCCAGTTCGAGGAACAGCTCCAGCACCGCGACCACCAGCGCATGTCCGTCCGCAAGCGCCACGGCGGCCAGCGGTCGATCCGTGGGGCAACCCGCCAGGCCGAACGCCAACAGCGTATTTTCACCGCTTTTGAATGCCGATAACCACAGGTCATGGGGATGTTCGAGCATCGCCAGCCCTTCACCGCCATCCAGTTGCACAGCGAACTTGGCGCTCAGTTCATGGAAACGCGGATGGCTTTGCAGGGTCTCGAGGATCTGTCCGGCCAATGGACGAGTATCGAAGCGCATCTGCCGGTCGATGCCGGCAGCCGGGCTGAGCATCAGGTTGCGCACGTCGTCGCCCGCCGCAGTTCGCGGCCCGAGACCGGCGGCCAGCAGGCTCTCGATCAGCGCGGCGGACCGGTCGCCGATACCGCGGATCTGCAGATTGCCCCGGTTGGTCGCCTCGATCGCGCCACCGGCAAACCGCTCGGCGGCATTGGCCACTGCATCGGCCTGATCGGCCGTGATCGAACCGCCATCGAGCTTGATCCGGCAGATACCGCCATCCAGCGCCTGGACGATGCGCAGCAACCCCGGACAGGCCGAGGGGCGTATGGCGTTGGATATCGAGCGTTCGTTCAAAGGATGACCGGCTGACAGGCAGCGCTTGGTGGGCGAAAGGTCGCCATTATGCCTGCTTTGCCTGACAGCATGAAAAGTCTGCCCGTCGGACAACCGATCGCCCCTCTTGAGTGCTCAAGCCAACGCGATGATCTGCTCTTGGCGCCGGTCGCCCAATAGCGCAATCACCTTGTCCCGGGAAAAGACGTAATCTTCGGGATCAATCAGCGCCTTGTAGCTATCGATTGATACGTTACCCAGCACGCTCGCGGTATTGAATCGGTGGCACAAAAGATTGCCTTCAATGACCTCATCGACTTCGAACGCGATGAACACCGTCGACACACTCAGGCCCCGAGACAGAAGGCTGAAGCCGAACCGCACCCACTTGCCCTCATGCAGGGAGTGCTGGAGCAACACCTCCATTGCGGGCCCGCTCGATGCTTGCCTCGACAGCAACGTGAGGCTTGAATCCAAGACCTCGTCGGTGGCAGCCGGAACCCATTGGTGAAAGATTCGACGAGTCAATTCGGCGAGGGTAAAACTGCTCGGCATCGGCACAGGCAGGCTGGCTTGCGGGTTATCCAGCAACATTGCACCCGTTACTCTCAGCGCGATCTTGTTGGCCTGATTCCATAAATCGGCCCGGGTGAGATCAGGACATTTGTGAGAGGCGACCAATTGAGCATAAAGCAGCGCATCCAAACCGTCGCACCGGTCCGACTCCAGCAATTCATCCGCAACCAGAACCACCGTACCGGCACATATGAACGTTTTAACACCGACCTCTGTATTCATTGATGACTCCTTATAAAAAGGCCAGAGGCGCATACCTCTGGCTTGAATGAATGTCAGGCGGTGCCAAACTCATAACTGAGCGCTTTTGCACGCTGCTCGGTCAGTGCCTGGACGATCAGAGGCTCGACCGACAGGAAGTCTTCTTCCTCCATGGTCATGCTGGCGTAGCCGTGGTAAATGTCGACGCTGGAAGTAGCCCACTCCACAAACAGTACTTTTGTCGGTTGAGCCGAGGCGAAGTACTGCACAGCAGCAATGGCCATGCTGATAGTCCCGTCCTTGGCTTCCAGAGCGCTCGACATGCAGAAGTTACCGCCTTCGGCTTTCTTGGCGTTGCGGTCAAAAAGTGCCAACGCTTCAGGCTCATCCTTCAGCGCCTCCATGGTCGTGTCTGCCACATTCTTGAGCGCTTTCAGTGCGGTAGCGCCCCGAGCCACCGCCGCTGTCACCGCAGTGTTGAGAATGGTCAGCGCAACGTTGTCCATGGTCAGTTTTTCGGAGGTGGCGTTGTAAAGATCGTAGGGCTCACTGAAAGCAAACCAGCCCGCCAGCTTCATCAATCGCATGAATTCGTTGTAACGCTGTTCCTTCTCTCTGGGAGAAGGGAATTTGAGCAAGGCCACCAGATCGGCGTACATATAAGTATTTTTCACAATGCGCTTGCTGCGCTTGGACATGCTTTCGTCAAAACCCGCGATGCCTGTCCCCATGATGGCCGCGTTAAGTTCATCCTTGTCGATGGGCAGGTTCGAGCCAACGGACAACTTCATTGTGCGCGGAGCCGGTTGAGCGGCGATAAAATCATTGCACTCCCGAATCAAAGCAATACGTTGTTCTGCGGTAACTGCCTGCTTGGATAATTCGTTCACAACATTCATTCCCTTTATTAAATAAGTACGCCTTCATGGCGTAATTCAAAACTAACAAACCCAAAAAACCGTGACAACCTCAAGAGAATTCAAGACATTACATCTACAACCCTGAAATACATAAGTACACGATCACATCGAAAACTCGATCTCTTTTCTCCTCATATCCTTTACCGTTTCCGCCAGACCCGATCGGTACTGATCCATCTTTCGAGGGTTAATCACTAAGCGGCGGGATTGAATATCAAGTTGCGACATTGAATGGTCCACCTCCCAGAACAGGTACCTGGAACCCCAGGTATTGCTCAGCATGCGCACGTTGCTGATAACTATTTCCAGTTCCTGATTGCGATTGTAAAAGGCGGGAGAGAAGCTGAAATCGCCCGACTTCCTCGTACTTTGCGTCAGCAGGTCCAGCCCGTCTGGATGGGTTTCGAGAAATTTGAAGGTCTCTCTCATCTGCCTGATTTTTTCCCTGCTTAACAGTGTCGACATCGACTTTTCCCAGATATCGAGAATATTTCCGGAAACATTCTTTTCCACGACGATTACCGGTGCACCTTCCAATTCCCAGCCTACGGACCAGAGTGCTCCTGAATAGAATTCAAACCAGTCGGCCGGACGACGTTGACTGTCATGACGCAGATCAGCCTGGTGCTCCGCCCATCGCATACTGTCCTTGATGTACTGCTTGTCCTGATGACTGACTCCGGAAAAAAAGGCCCACACATTATTTTCCACAACACTGGAACTACTCACGCTCATAAACTGTTCCACAGCCTGTCCTCCTCTGTTTGCACACTCACTGTTCAATCCTTATGTTCTGAAGATTAATTACACGTTCCAATACAACCTGAAAAACAGGAAGAACACTGAAACTAACAACAATCAAGCGCGCCCATCAAATAACAACTTCGACACTTGTTGTCCGAGCTTCGTAAAAATGCAAGGCAGCCAGTTCGAGGCAGCCGCGTTATCATGTCGCCCATTCACGAAGAACCCATGATGAGGATCCGCATGACCCCTTGGCTGACGGTTGTAGGCATTGCTGAAGACGGCTTTAACGGTCTTGGTAAAAATGCCCGGCGCGCCCTGCTGAGCGCTTCGCGAATCGTCGGCGCACAGCGTCAGCTGGATCTGCTACCGGTGTGCATTCGCGGCGAGCGCCAGTTGTGGCCAAGTCCGTTTTCGCTGGCCCCGGTTCTCGAGCGCCGTGGCGAAGCGGTGTGCGTCCTGGCCAGCGGTGATCCGATGTTCTACGGCGTTGGCGCGACCCTGGCGCGTCAGGTTCCGGGCGCGGAGATGCTGGTTCTACCCGCGCCATCCTCCTGCTCGCTGGCGGCCGCCCGATTGGGTTGGCCGTTGCAGGACGTTGCCGTGCTGTCGCTGGTGGCGCGTCCCCTGGCGGCCCTCAATGGTCAGTTGTCCTGCGGCGTGCGCCTGTTGCTGCTGAGCAATGACGGTCAGAGTCCGGCCGCCGTTGCCGAATTACTGCGCGAGCGTGGATTCGGCGCCAGTCGCCTGAGTGTTCTGGAACATCTGGGCGGCAGCGCCGAGCGCCGGATCGACGGCACCGCCAACGATTGGAACGACCCGGTCATTGCCGACCTCAACGTGATCGCCATCGAGTGCCTCGCCGATCCGCAGACACCGCGCCTGTCGCGCCTCGCCGGTCTGCCGGACTCGGCCTTCCAGCACGACGGCCAACTGACCAAACGCGATGTGCGCGCCATCACCCTCGCCCGCCTTGCCCCGACACCGGGCGAACTGCTGTGGGACGTCGGCGCCGGCAGCGGCTCGATCGGCATAGAGTGGATGCGCGCTCACCCAAGCTGCCGCGCTCTGGCCATCGAGGCTGACGAAGGTCGCCAGCAATTGATCGAACACAACCGCGATGCGCTGGGTGTTCCCGGCCTGCAACTGATTCGCGGCAGTGCACCGCAAGCCCTCGCCGGACTGGAACGTCCGGACGCGATTTTCATCGGCGGCGGCGTGACTCGCGAAGGCGTGCTCGACACCTGCTGGGCACAGCTCAAGCCTGGCGGGCGACTGGTCGCCAACGCCGTGACCCTGCAAAGCGAAATGACCTTGATGAGCTGGCGCGAACGCCACGGCGGCGAGCTGACCCGCATCCACATCGCCCAGGCACAGCCGCTGGGCGAGTTCGATACCTGGCGCCAGGCCTTGCCGATCACCCTGCTCGATCTGGTCAAACCCCTCGATGCGTGACGAGACCGCCGAACAACCCGCGCCCCTGCGCAGCGGCCTGACCACCGGCAGCTGCGCCACGGCCACCAGCCTTGCCGCCGCGCGCCTGTTGCTCGGCGGTGTGGTGGCAGACGCCGTGCAGATCGTGTTGCCCAAGGGCAAGCAGGTGCAGATGCGCCTGGAGTTCTGCCGACTGACCGAGAACGGCGCCGAAGCCGGAACCATCAAGGATGCCGGTGACGATCCGGACGTGACTCACGGCGCATTGCTCTATTCCCGCGTGCAGCTGATGGCCGAGCCGGGAATCCGCTTCATCGCCGGCAAAGGCGTCGGCACCGTGACCCGTCCGGGTTTGGTGCTGGCCGTCGGCGAACCGGCGATCAACCCGGTGCCGCGCAAGATGATCAGCGATCACCTGACGTTGCTCGCCGAAGAAACCGGCTATCGCGGCGGCTTCGAGGTGACGGTCAACGTCGAGGGCGGCGAAGCCCTGGCGCTGAAGACCATGAACCCACGCCTGGGCATCCTCGGCGGGCTGTCGATCCTCGGTACCAGCGGCATCGTCCGGCCGTTTTCCTGCGCGGCGTACATCGCCTCGATCCATCAGGGCATTGATGTAGCGAAAACCAACGGCTACCTGCACATCGCCGCCTGCACCGGCAACGCCAGCGAAGACACCATGCGCCGGGTCTACAACCTGCCGGAAATCGCCCTGATCGAAATGGGCGACTTCGTCGGTGCCGTGCTCAAGCACCTGCGCAAAGTCCCTGTGGATAAACTCAGCCTGTGCGGCGGCTTCGGCAAGATCAGCAAACTGGCGGCCGGGCACATGGACTTGCACTCGCGCCATTCGAGCATCGACTTGCCGCAACTGGCCGAATGGGCGGCGGCGATTGGCGCCGACGACACTTTGCAGCAAGCCATTCGCGAGGCGAACACCAGCCAGCAGGCGTTGGCGATGGCCAGTGCGGCGGGTGTTGCCCTCGGTGACGAAGTTTGCCGCCACGCCCTGGAATTTGCCCGCAGCGTGGTGCCGGCTCAAGTACAGGTCGAAGTATTTGCGATTGATCGTCAGGGCGGCATCGTCGGCCATGCGGGAGCTTTTGCATGAAGCAGATTCTGTTGTTGGGCGGCGTGACTGAAGCGTTGGCCATCGCGCGCACTTTGGGGCCGGAACACATTTACAGCCTGGCCGGAGTGGGCCGGGTGCCGACCGATCTGACGTGTCAGGTGCGCGTCGGCGGCTACGGCGGTGCCGAAGGTCTGGCGCAGTTCATTCGCGACGAAGGCATCACACTTTTGCTCGACGCGACCCACCCGTACGCCGCACAGATCAGCCAGAACGCCGCCACCGCCGCGCAACTCACCGGCATCCCCTGCTGGGCCCTGCGCCGCCCGGCCTGGCAACCACAGCCGGGCGATGACTGGCGCGAAGTCGCCGACTGGGCCGAACTGATCACCGCCCTCGCCCCTTTCCATCGCCCACTGTTCACCCTCGGCCGCGAACCGCTGCAACACCTCGATGAAATCCCGGCGCACCAGTTCTGGACCTTGCGCGCGCTCGACGTCTACCCCGGCAACGAACGCTGCGAAGTCATCGGCGCCCGTGGGCCGTTTCTGCTGGAGGATGAACGGGCGCTGTTCGAACGCCGGCAGATCGACGTGTTGATCAGCAAGAACAGCGGCAGCACCGCGACCGAGCCGAAACTGGACGTGGCGCGGGAGCTTGGGGTGCCGGTGATGGTGTTGAAGCGACCGGTGTTGGCGAGGGTTGATCGGGAGTTTTCGACGGTTGATGACGTCATCTCGGCTCTTGAAAAACGTGATCGGGGCTGAGTTTTTTCCTCTCGCGATAGCTTCAGTTGTTGACGCAAGTCCCATGCAATGCAAATTCGAGCCGCTACACTCTCTTGAAAGTGCGCTGCGACACCAAACCGCACGACGCTTTTTTACTTATCGGCCCTGATCAGGCTAAATAGCCGCGCCTGATCGCCCACCCTACGGACCTGTCCCATGAACCGACACCGGCTCGCATTTGCCTGGATCGCCTGCTTTGCAGTGCTGTTCAACATGCTCGCCATGCCGTTGACGGGAGCGATGGCGCAGGCGGCGCAGACACCGGCCGAGCAGTTGCTGTGGAGCAGTTTCTGCACTGGCAGCGGCACGAAGATGGTGGCGATCGACATCAGCGGCGTGGATCAGAAAGCACCGCAAAACGGTGACAATCATTCGACCATGCAGCATTGCTGGTGCTGTTCCGGATCGGCGCCGGTGGTGGCGTTGCCGGGGCATTCGCCGCAGCTGTATTTCGCCCGGTACGAAAGCAATCGCAGCGTGGCGCCCGCCTTGCTGCAAGCCCCGACACCGCGCCAGCAATGGCCGAGCCTCAATCCCCGCGCCTCTCCTCTGGTTTGATTTGTTCCCGCATTTGACCTGCGTTTCAAATCGTTCTGGAGAACTGCCATGTTGAACAAATTCATCGTCATCGTTGCGCTGTTGCTGCCTGCGTGCTTCGCCCATGCCCACGAATACAAGGCCGGCGAGCTGGAAATCGCCCACCCGTGGTCGCAGGAACTGCCGCCCAACGCGCCGACCGTTGCCGCGTATTTCATCATTCACAACGGCGGCAAAACCGCTGACCGCCTGCTCAGTGTCGATTCGCCCATCGCGTCGAAAGCAGAACTGCACGAACACGTGATGCAGGGCGACCTGATGAAGATGCAACAGGTGCCGAACGTGGCTATCCCGGCCGGCGAGAACGTGACCTTCGCGCCGATGGCCTATCACGTGATGCTGATGAATCCGACCGACCGCAGCCTCCTGACCGACGGCAAGCGTTTCCCGCTGACGATGCACTTCGAGAACGCCGGTGACGTGACCGTCGAAGTGGCCGTGCAGAAGAAGCCACCGCAAGACATGCCGGAACACGCGCACGCCCAGTAACCCCTTCGGCAGACTCCGCCCATGCGCCCGCGCAGCGCCAGGTCGTCCGTGCAACGCCGTCAGACTGAACACCTGACACGCGGCAGCTGGATCGCCCTGTTCGCCATGTTGATGATCTTTATCGGCCCGCTGATTTCTCAGTCGATGCCGATGGATCAGCACGCCTCGACTTCGATGCCATCGAGCATGGACATGTCGATGGACATGGCGGGCATGGATCACTCCGCGCATGAAGCAAAACCCTCGGCCGAACACTGCCCGCCGCAATCTTCGCACCACGTTCTGTGGGAAAAGTGCGGTTATTGCAGCCTGCTGTTCAACTGCCCGGCGCTGACCGGTGGCGGCAGTTTTGCCACCTTCAGCATTCCCCACGTCAACACCTTCACCACGCCCTCCCCACGTCTGGGCCATGCCCGACAGACCTTCTTCCCCGGCGCCCGCACCCGCGCCCCGCCCGTCGCAGCGTAAACACCCACCTCTGATTGCACACGGTTGAGAAGACAGCTTCAGGCTGCCGGCCGTGTCGTTTACGACTGTTTGATGGAAATTGTCATGTCCAGGTTTTCTGCTGTCCCACGCTCGGGTTCTGCCCCGGCGTCCTTTGCCCTGAACGAAACCCGTGTTCGTTTCAGGCACGCTACCGCCGTCCTTTGCGGCGTCCTGCTGTCCCCGCTGGTACACGCCGATGAACACGCCAGCCATGCTGAAGAACTGAGCCCGACGGTGATCACCGCCCTCGCTCCGAGCTCGCCGCTGACCATCGTCACCAACCCGAAAGACCCGCGCCAACCGGTGCCGGCCAGCGACGGCGGCGACTACCTGAAAACCATTCCCGGCTTCGCACTGGTGCGTAACGGCGGCACCAACGGTGATCCGGTATTGCGCGGGATGTTCGGTTCGCGCCTGAACATCCTCACCAACGGCAGCATGATGCTCGGCGCCTGCCCCGGCCGGATGGACGCGCCGACCTCGTACATCTCGCCCGAGACCTACGACAAACTCACCGTGATCAAAGGCCCGCAAACCGTGCTCTACGGACCGGGCGCCTCGGCCGGCACGATCCTGTTCGACCGCGAGCCGGAAAGCTTCGGCGAACTCGGCACCCGCGTGAATGCCAGCGTGCTGGCCGGCTCTAACGGACGCTTCGACAAGGTTGTCGATGCCGCTGCGGGCGGGCCATTGGGCTACGTGCGCGTGATCGGCAACACCGCGCACTCCGACGATTACCGCGACGGCAACAACGACACCGTCGCTTCGCGCTACGACAAGTGGAATGGCGATGTGGCGCTGGGCTGGACCCCGGACGCCGACACCTTGCTGGAGCTGACCGCCGGCAAGGGTGACGGCGAAGCACGCTACGCCGGGCGCGGCATGGACGGCTCGCAGTTCCTGCGGGAAAGCCTTGGCTTGCGCTTCGAGAAATCCAACATCACCGACGTGCTGGAGAAGCTCGAAGCGCAGGTCTACTACAACTACGCCGACCACGTGATGGACAACTACACCCTGCGCACGCCGTCCGGCACCGGGATGATGGCAGGTCCCATGGCGTCCAACGTCGACCGCCGCACCCTCGGCGCCCGGATCAAGGCCACCTGGCGCTGGGCCGACATCCAGCTGATCACCGGACTCGATGCGCAGACCAACGAACACCGTCAGCGCGCCGCCATGGGTATCGACACCTACAAGGATCTGCCGCGCAACAAGGACGCCGACTTCCATAACTACGGGGTGTTCAGCGAACTGACGTGGTACGCCGCCGACCGTGACCGCCTGATCACTGGCGCCCGGGTCGACCGCGCCTCGGCCAAGGATTATCGGCAGACCACCGGATCGGGAATGATGTCCCGGCCCAATCCCACTGCCGACGAAACCCGCGCCGACACCTTGCCCAGCGGCTTTATCCGTTACGAGCATGATCTGGCCGACAGCCCGACCACGCTCTACGCCGGCCTCGGTCACGCCCAACGGTTCCCGGATTACTGGGAGCTGTTTTCGCCCAAGTCCGGCCCGGCCGGCTCGGTCAATGCGTTCGATTCGATCAAACCGGAAAAAACCACTCAGCTCGACTTCGGCGTGAACTACAAGGACGCCGACCTCGAAGCCTGGGCCTCGGGCTACATCGGCGTGGTGCGCGACTACATCCTGTTCGACTACACCCCGACGATGATGGGCATGAGCACCTCCCGCGCCGAGAACATCGACGCGCGGATCATGGGCGGTGAACTCGGCGCAGCCTACAAACTCACCGACCACTGGAAAGCCGATGCGACCCTGGCCTACGCCTGGGGCAAGAACAGCAGCGACGGCAAGGCCCTGCCGCAGATGCCGCCGCTGGATGCACGTTTCGGCCTGACCTACAGCGAAGACAACTGGAGCGCCGGCGCACTGTGGAGGGTGGTTGCCGCGCAAAACCGTATCGACCAGAACAAGGGCAACGTGGTCGGCAAGGATTACGACAAGAGTTCGGGCTTCGGCGTGTTCTCGCTCAACGGTGCCTACCGGATCAACAAAAACTGGAAGGTCAGTACCGGCGTCGACAACCTGTTCGGCAAGGCTTACGCCGAGCACTTGAACCTGGCGGGCAACGCCGGGTTCGGCTACCCGGCCAACGACCCGCAAGCCATCAACGAGCCGGGGCGCACGCTCTGGACCAAGGTGGACATGAGTTTCTAACCCTCAAGGGCACTCGCTCCCCTTGAGGGAGCGAGTGACAACAGACAACTAGAAGATCCAAGCCAAGCGGAGCACTCGTGATGAAACAGCCCAAACCGAATTTCTACAACCTGGCCTGGCGTTGGCATTTTTATGCCGGATTGTTCGTCGCGCCATTCATGGTGATGCTGGCCCTGACCGGCATCATTTACCTGTTCAAACCGCAGCTCGATTCGCTGATGTACAGCAGCCTGCTGAACGTCCCGGCCGGGCATCACACCGTGCCGGCCGATGACTTGCTGCAA
This sequence comes from Pseudomonas sp. SDO52101_S400, assembly GCF_054071635.1. Classification (NCBI taxonomy): domain Bacteria; kingdom Pseudomonadati; phylum Pseudomonadota; class Gammaproteobacteria; order Pseudomonadales; family Pseudomonadaceae; genus Pseudomonas; species Pseudomonas sp. SDO52101_S400. Next base: position 50,596 of record NZ_JBSVWF010000046.1, read on the forward strand.
AAGGTCAAAAGCGCTTACCCACAGGGCCAGGTCACCCAGTACCTGCCGCCAGCGAACGCCGAGCGCAGCGCGCAATTTGTGGTGAAGAATGCCGGCCATGAGCTGAACGTGTTCGTCGACCCGTACCACGGCGACATCCTCGGCGAGCAGGATGCCAAGCAGAACCTGCAAGCACTCGCCCGGGCGATCCACGGCGAATTGATGATCGGCACCGTCGGTGACCGACTGATCGAACTCGCCGCCGGTTGGGGCGTAGTTTTAGTTGTGTCCGGGGTTTTCCTGTGGTGGCCGCGAGGTCAGGCAGCGGGGATTCTGTGGCCACGCCTGAACAGTCGCGGTCGCGTTCTGTGGCGTGACCTGCACGCAGTCACCGGGTTCTGGGGCGCGGCATTGCTGCTGGTGATGCTGCTCAGCGGCATGACCTGGACCGGTTTCTGGGGCAAGCAGTACGCTCAGGTGTGGAACGTGTTCCCGGCGGCGATGTGGAACAACGTGCCGACCTCCGACGTCGAGGCCGGCAGCCTCAACAACGCAGCCCGCCAGACCGTACCGTGGGCCATGGAAAATACGCCGATGCCGATGTCCGGCGACCACGCCGAACACATGGCCCACGGCGGCATGCAACACGGCCCCGCCGCGCCGATCATCAGCCTGCAGGATGTGCAAAACATCGCCATCGAGCGCAAGGTCGAGCCGGGCTACAGCATCACAATGCCGACCACCGCCACCGGCGTGTTCACCATCGCCGTATTCGCCGACGACCCACGCAACGATGCGACCCTGCACGTTGATCAGTACACCGGCAAAGTTTTGGCCGACGTGCGATTCGAGCAGTACGGGGCTGTTGCACGGGCTACCGAGATCGGCGTGATGCTTCATGAAGGCAAGATGTTCGGCACCTTCAACCAGATCATCGTGCTGCTGATCTGCCTGATGATCCTGCTCAGCGCCGTCAGCGGTGTGGTGATCTGGTGGAAGCGCCGGCCACAGGGCAAGTTCGGCGTGCCGCCGCTGCGCCACGATCTGCCGAAGTGGAAAACCGGGGTGGCGATCATGCTGGTGCTGGCGGTGGTGTTTCCGCTGGTGGGGGCATCGCTGGTGGTGGTGTGGCTGCTGGATCGGCTGCTGTTGTCGCGTCTGGGCCGGCAAACTGAATCTGCCTCAACTTCATCATGAAACAGGCGAGATGCGCGACCTAGACAGATCTTTAAACTGCCGGGGCTTAAACTCCGGCAATTTTTAGTGTTACTGTATAACGCAAATTTGTCGCTCTGCCCGCAGCCATGCATTGTCATGAGCCTGCGGGCTTTTCTTTTGAAGAAGTGATCCACCGTCCAGATGAACAAGTACCTCTTGTCCAGCCTCTGCCTGTTCGCCCTGAACAACAGCGCCCACGCCGACAGCGCGCCGCTGACGTTGCCCACCGGCACCATCACCGCCCTGGCCAATGACGACCAGACCGTCAGCCTGACCACGCCGACCAGTGCCGGCTCGCGCTTAAACCTCAGCGCCATGGAAACCCCGGCCAGCGTCGAAAGCCTGAGCGGCGAGCAAGTCCGCGCCCGTGGTGATCGCAGCGTGCAAGACGCGGTGTCGCGCAGCACCGGCATCAGCCGCACAGGCACACCGGGCGATGGTGGTACCTCGTTGCAGGCCCGGGGTTTTACCGGGCAGAGTTCGGTGATGCAGTTGTATGACGGCAACCGCATGTACAGCGGTATGGGCACCGTGACCTTCCCGGTCGACACCTGGTCGGTGGAGCGCGTCGATGTGCTGCGCGGCCCGGCCTCGGTGCTGTACGGCGAAGGTGCAACGGGCGCGGTGGTCAACGTGATCCCGAAGAAACCGTTCGAAGGCGAGATCGAAAACCACGTGCGCGTCGGTTACGGCTCGTTCGATAGCCAGCAGCAGGCGTTCGACAGCGGCGGTTCGCTGACCGACACCCTGAGCTATCGCCTCAACCTCAACCACCTGCGCAGCAACGGCTGGGTCGATCGCGGCGACTCGTCCAGCGACTTCATCAGCGCCGCCCTGCGCTGGCAGGCCACCGATGATCTGACCTTCACCCTCGCCCACGATTACGGCGATCAGCGCCCGCAGAACTACTTCGGCACGCCGCTGATAAACGGCCAGTTGAAAGAAAGCCTGCGCAACAAGAACTACAACGTGCGCAACGACAAGCAGCACTACAACGATCAATGGACGCGCCTGACCACCGATTGGCAGATCAACGATGCGGTCAGCGCCAGCAACGAGCTGTACTACCTCAAGGCCCAGCGCCGCTGGCAGAACGCCGAGAACTACAACTTCGACGCCGACAGCCAGCAGCTCAGCCGCAGTGGTTACTTTGGCATCGGCCACAAACAGGAGCAGGTCGGCGACCGTCAGACCTTCACCTTCAAGCATTCACTGTTCGGCCTCGACAGCCAGACCGTGACCGGCGTCGACTACAACCGCATCCGCTTCCAGCTCGACAGCAACTCGCCGTTCAATGACGTATCGCCGAACGGCCAGCCGCTGGATCTGTATCACCCGCAAACCGGTTATTTCGAGAGCGCCGACCCGTATCGCGATCAGTTCGACAGCACCACAAAGCAGATGTCGTTGTTCGCCGAAAACCGCACGCAACTGAGCGAGCGCTGGTCGCTGGTGACCGGCGTACGTCGCGATTACGTGCATGTGGATCGCACCAATCTGGTCGATGGCAGCCAGAGCGACAAGACCCTGACCGGCAACAACTGGAAGGCCGGGCTGGTGTTTGCGCTGACCCAGGACACCTCGTTCTACGGCCAGGTCGCCACCAGCACGGATGGCATCGGCGGCCTGATTTCCCTGAGTCCGAGTCAGCAGCAATATGACTTGTCCACGGCACGGCAAACCGAGATCGGTATGAAGCAGCTGTTCTGGGATCAGCGTGGCGAGTTCACCCTGGCGGCGTATCGCATCGTGAAGAAAAAACTGCTGACCGACGATCCGGGTAACCCGACGCTCAAGCAGCAGGTGGGTCAGCAATCGTCGAACGGCCTGGAAGCCAGCCTCGATCTGCAACTGCCCAACGCCTGGCAACTGCAAGCCAACGCCGCCATCGTGAAGGCCAAATACGACGATTTCGAAGAAGTGGTCGGCGGCGTGCCGGTGTCACGCAATGGCAATCGCCCGGTGGATGTGCCACGTCGCACCGCCAACCTGTGGCTGAGCAAGGCGCTGACCGATGACCTGAAGGCCGGTGCCGGTGTGCGTTATGTCGATGCGCGCTACGCCGACATGGCCAACCGCAACGAGCTGCCGAGTTACACCGTGGTCGATGCGACGCTGTCGTGGAAAGCCTTGCGCAACACCACGCTGGGGTTGCAGGTGAACAATCTGTTTGACCGGACGTATGCGCAAAGCCAATACAATGAGGGGCAGCAGTGGATTCTGGGTGAGCCTCGTTCGTTCTTTGTCACGGCTGACTACAACTTTTGACTCACGGGCCCCGCCCTCACCCTAGCCCTCTCCCAAAGGGAGAGGGGACTGACCGAGGTGCCTGGGCAAGTTGCACCGACTTGAAATACCGAGTCGAACTCAGGATTTG
>NZ_JBSVWF010000047.1:0-53946 GCF_054071635.1 Pseudomonas sp. SDO52101_S400
GAGCAAGCCCGCTCCCACATTTGATTTTGCCCGGCATCAAAATTGGGTTCGACGCCTGACCTGGTCAGGCGTCGAAGGGTCTATCAGGCTTGGGTCAGTTTCGCTGCAGCACGTTCGAAACGATCAAGACCGGCGTCGATGTCCGCGTCTTCAACCACCAGGCTCGGGGCGAAACGGATCACGTCCGGGCCGGCCTGCAGAATCATCAGGCCTTCTTTTTCAGCGGCGTTGAAGATGTCCTTGGCCTTGCCTTTCCAGGCATCGCTCAGCACGCAACCGATCAACAGACCGAGACCACGCACCTGGGTGAACAGGCCGTATTTCTCGCCGATCTGTTGCAGGCGGGTCTTGAACTTGTCGTGCTTGGCGTGGACGCCGTTCAGCACCTCAGGGGTGTTGATCACGTCAATCACCGCTTCAGCCACGGCGCACGCCAGCGGGTTGCCGCCATACGTGGTGCCGTGAGTGCCGACGACCAGATGCTTGGCCAGCGCTTCAGTGGTCAGCATCGCCGCGATCGGGAAACCGCCGCCCAGGCTCTTGGCGCTGGTCAGGATGTCCGGAACCACACCGTAATGCTGGTAGGCGAACAGATTGCCGGTGCGGCCCATGCCGGTTTGCACTTCGTCGAACACCAGCAGCGCGTTGTTCGCGTCGCACAGTTCACGGGCACCTTGCAGGTAAGCCAGCTCGGCCGGCAGCACGCCGCCCTCGCCCTGGATCGGTTCCAGAACGACCGCACAGGTCTTGTCCGAAACAGCGGCTTTCAGTGCCGCCAGATCGTTGTACGGCACGTGGGTGATGCCGGTGATTTTCGGGCCGAAACCGTCGGAATACTTCGACTGGCCACCAACGTTCACGGTGAACAGGGTACGACCGTGGAAGCTGTTGAGCGCGGCGATGATTTCGTATTTCTCGGTGCCGAAACGGTCGAACGCGACACGACGGGCCAGCTTGAAGGCGGCCTCGTTGGCTTCGGCGCCGGAGTTGCAGAAGAACACGCGTTCGGCAAACGTGGCGTCGATCAGCTTGTGCGCCAGGCGCAGGGCCGGTTCGTTGGTGAACACGTTGGACACGTGCCACAGCTTGTTCGCTTGCTCGGTCAGCGCACCGACCAGCGCCGGATGCGCGTGGCCCAATACGTTGACGGCGATGCCGCCGGCAAAGTCGATCAGCTCGCGGCCGGCCTGATCCCAGACGCGGGAACCGGCGCCACGCACCGGAATGAAAGCGGCAGGCGCGTAGTTGGGAACCATAACCTGGTCGAAATCGGCGCGTTGTACCGCAGCGTGCTCAACGGACATCGGAGTCTCCTGATGAGGGCCACCCGCCTGAAACTGGCGAGCGATGGGGGGATTGTAAGGACAGTTTTCAGCCCGGCCTTGTCGCCAAGCGACAACTTCTTATAGCGCAAACCCCGGATTTTCCCGGGTTTACGGCAATGCGACATATAGCGTCGCAAAGGCGCAGTTTAAACCGTCGACGACAATTGCAGCAGGCCTGCGAGGATATCAATTGAAGGCCGCAGCGTTGTCGTATCTATATACCGCACCCCGCTCGGGACATTTTGATTTGCTTGGCTCATTTCCAGACGCCAAGGCGCAATCACCATGCAATCACCGACCGAACCGCAACCGGACGCCATACCCGGCAATCCCCCCTCACACTATCAACCGCTGGTGGATGCAATCCCCGAATGGCTGGGCCAGGCGTCTTCCACCCGGCGCGCGGCATTGAAGAACAACCGGCGCCCCGTCACCGACCGCATCAGGAATGCTCCCCGGGCTCAACACGATCAGTTGCGCAACGCGATTGCCGAGCACATGCAGGTACAAAACAACGTCGACCAGCGGCTCGCGCAAGTGCAGGACGTCAGTGCCTATGCCGAACCCTTGCTCAAGGCGGCACTCAAGTCTCGGTTCGGACTGGAACTGGATGTGAAGGAAATTTTCCTGCGCCTCTACCTGCCTGCCAGCACCCCCGTTTTCGGCATCAGGACAGGCGTGCGCAGCTGGACGGTTTCCCTGCTGGACGCGGCACTTCACAACTTCCAGCAGGACGAAACCCGGGAAGACGCCTACGATCGCGACTCCTGTTTCATCACCCGGCCGTCACAAGACGGCCAGTTCGAAACCTTGCCGCAGATCCGCGCAAAGATCGGCATCCCCGCCTTCATCAGCCTTTGCCGGGAACTGGATATCGGGGCGAGCTACAAGGCCTACCTTGAAGATTGCCTGGGCATCTCCAACCCGGTCGTTGCCGCCATCCTTCCCGACAGGCTCAAGGAGAGCCAGAAAACCGCCCTGAAAGCAGACCTGCAACTGGCACGAGTCAACGCAGACATCGGCGAGAACTGGCTGCGGCTGATCAACGGGATGCTCGACGGGATAGAGGGCATGCGCATCAATGGTCACACCTTGCGCTGCCAGGATTTGACGATGATGTCGGCGCACCTCACCGGCATCGTGGTTTTCGCCGCGGATCTGGAACAGGCGCGGACCGCAGTCGGGGTGGTGGCCTATATACCGGGCGACCCGGAACACCCGATCAAGGAGTACGCCTCGAGTGCAGAAATGGAAAAGGAACTGGTCCGCCAGTTGCGTTCACCGCAATACCAGCGCTTTTTCACCCAGTTCGTGGCCCATGAACAAAAGGGACATTTCCTGGCCGATCTGAACCGACGCCTGAGCCAGGTGAAATGGCATGAGCCGGAGTCAGGCAGCCAACAGCCCCCCTGGCGGGAAACGCCGATCGAAAACCCCAAGCTGCAACTGGCCGCATCCCCCATCACTGGCGACCTGTGGGAACACCTCTACCAACGCAAACTGAACAAGGTACTCAACGACGCCGCCACCCTTGCCGTCCCGACCGCCGACGCCGACCGAAAAGCGCGCTGGGCGCTCTGGTATTCCTTCGTCGATATTGCCTCCTCGATTCTCCAGATCGCCTCGTTTGTCGTGCTGCCTTTCGTACCATTTCTGGGCGAAATGATGATGGCTTATATGGCCTATCAATTTCTCGACGAGGTCTTCGAAGGCATTGTCGACTGGTCGGAAGGTGCGGTAACCGAGGCCGGCGAGCAATTGTTCAGCGCTCTCGAATCACTGGTACAACTGGGGACCTTCGGCATCGGCGGCGGCATCGCCATGACGGAGCTGCCCAAGGTCTTGCCACAGAACGTCGTCTCCTTCATCGACCGCTTTCAGCCCGTCAAACTGCGCAACGGCAAGACCCTGTACTGGAAACCCGACCTCAAACCCTACGAAAGCCCGATCGTGCCGCCAGAAGGCGCAGCGCCGGACAAGCAGGGACTGCACTGGCAACAGGGTAAAAAACTGATGCCAATCGAGCAGAAACATTACGCGGTCAGCGATCACATCCGTCCCGACACGTTGCAGATCGAACACCCGACCCGAACGGACGCGTACCGCCCTATTGCCTTTCATAATGGCGAGGGCGCCTTCCATACCGAACTCGAACAGCCGCTGGAATGGGATACAACGGCTGCATTGCAACGCCTGGGCCCAAGCATCGAGCCGTTCTCGCCCGACCGTCGCGAGCGAATTCTCAAAGTCAGCGGCTGCCACGAAGAGGCCTTGCGCAAGATGCATGTCGATCGCGAGCGGGTACCACCGCTGCTGGCCGACACGATCCAGCGCTTTCGCATCGATCAGGAGCTGCAGGCATTCATCAGTTGCATGGCCAGCGACAAGGCCGAGGATTACCTTCATGCCGATCCGCTGATTCAACTTCAGCTGCTCAATGATGAGGGGCTGCTGCCGGGCACCCGACGCCTGCGCCTGATTGACGGTCAAGGCGAAATCCTCTGGCAATCCTCTGCCGATGAACAGCTGCCGCTGATTGACCTTCACCAGGATCGACTGGCCGACGGCGACCTGCTCAAGAGCTTGCTGCAATCCCTCGGCGAACAGGACATCAACACACTGCTGGCGGAAGAGTTCGGCCAGATGTTTGCTCTGGACGTTCGTATTCGCAAACTGAGAAGCCGGATCGAGCAGATCGCGAATTCTCGTCGTACGGCGCTGTTCGAAGCACGCTACCAGGCACTTCAGCAGCCTGAAGAGCCAATGGCGAAAAAGATTGCCGTGCACGAACCGCATCTGCCCGCCAGGATCACCGAAGAACTGCTGCACACCGCCACTGGCGCCGAATTGCTGGCAATCGACGCCGGAGAATGGCCGGAGCGCCAACAGAACCTCGCCGCCCAGGCGACCCACGAACTGCGCATAACCCGCGCCTTTGAAGGACTGGAGCTGGACTCGGTGCGCAACCCGGATACCGATACCCTGGCGTTGCACAGCCTGAAAAAACTACCGGGCTGGTCAGGGGACGTGCGGTTCGAAGTCCGGGCCGGATCACCCGAAGGGGCATTGCTGGACAGCACCGGAGCACAATCGGCCGCCATTCAGAAAGTGTTGGTACGCAGAACCGATGGCCACTGGCAACCGTTCGACCAACAAGGGCTGGAATTACACGCCCCCACCGATTTCTACACCTGCGTGCTGCAGGCTTTGCCGGATGCACAACGGCAGGCCCTGAACCTGCAGATCGGAGAAGGCACAAAACTCAGGCAAGCCATTCGTGACAACCCTGTGGATCGAGACGACCTGCGCCTGGCGATTTCCGACGAGGCCACACAGCCGGTGGTCGTCGATACGCTGCGACTGGTTGGCGCACAAGGCTATGCCCGCGAAAACCCGCAAAGTCCGCGCACACTGGAAAACCGCATCAGGCAGGTGTATCCGGGCATGGCGAACGACGATATGCCAGCCATGATCCGCCACCTTCAAAATCACCCTGATGGCCCGCTCGCAGAACTGTCGCGCCTTCAGCTCGAATACGCGCAACTGGACAGCGACCTGAATCACTGGGCGACCGATGTGCCGCGAGTCGATCCGGCCACGCGTCTCGCCCTTTCACCGATCCAGAAGACTGCCATCCAGCGCGACCGTCAACAGTTCGCCCATGCGCTGCGTAGTTGCTGGCGCAGGGAAACACCGGAGCCAGGCGGTTTTCGAATTCAGGTTGCAGAGCCGTTGCTGGGTGAGCTGCCGGTCTTGAGCGCGAACTTCGATCACGTCACCAACCTGGATCTGAAAGGCGCTGACAGCAGCGGCGGGATCGATCGATTCCTGCAAGGTTTCACACGCTTGCGGCGACTGGCATTGAATCACTTCGACCTTGATGACCTGCCACAGCCCATCACCACCATGACCTCGTTGCGGCAACTGAGGCTGCGCCATTGCGGGGTCACCCTCACACCGCAAAACCAGTTGCTGCTGTCATCGCTCAATGAGCTGACAGCACTCGACCTGCAGGGCAATCCCCTGGGCATCACGATGGACATCAATGCCCTGCCGGCGCTGCACCACCTCAATCTGACCGATACCGGAATATCCGAGTTGCCGCACGGCCTGCTGGCGCATCCACGCATCAAAAGCGCCTGGCTTGCCAACAACCGGATCACTGCACTTCCCGATGTCGTGTTCGAGTTTTCTCCGGGCACTACCGCTGGATACGACTTTGCCGGCAACCCGTTTGCCAGCGCCACGCGAGAACAGATAAAGGTCTATTTCAAACGGACAGGCAACGACATGGGCGTGCGTGCGGTGCAGTCCGATATCGATCGGACCAAGGCACTGTTCACCGACCTCAACGATCGTCAGGCCAGCGAGCTGATCTACCAATTGCCGGGCTCGCTTGTCCAGGGACAGATACAACTGACTCGCTGGGAAAGCGAAATCGCACGGATGACCGCCGACCTGGCGGCGTGGGTCCGGGACATTCCCGACCGTCATCCGCTCAACGGGGAACTGTTCAGCATTGAAGAGCGACTCGCCGAACACACGGCGCGAGAAGCATTCGCCGGGCGCCTTGAACGACTCTGGCGCCATCGTTCGACAGCTCATCCACTGACGAGAGCGGACGTGCTCACAGCGCAACCGACATTCGCGGGTGACTTGCCGGTAGTCAATGCAGACCTCAGCCACGTCACCACTTTGTCCATGACCGGCAAGAAGGACATCAGTGCCATCCCTGCATTTCTACGCACCTTTCCACGACTGACCCACCTGGTCCTGCAGGACTTCGCACTGGAAGGGTTGTCCCAGGCCCTTGCACAACAACGCTCCCTCACCACACTGGCCCTGAAGAATTGCGGTCTGGTGTTCACCGCCGAGACGCAAGCGGCGTTGGCAGCCATGCCCTCACTGGAACTGCTGGAGTTGCCCGACAACCCCTTGGGCAGCACGCCCGACCTGAGCGAGCTGGGCGAGCTGACTTACCTGGACCTGTCCAATACCGCCATTGCTGAAGTGCCGGCCGGCATGGCCGGTCATCCAAAGCTGAAAACCGCCATCGTCAGCGAAAACCGGATCAGCGAAATTCCCGACGCCTTTTTCTCGCTCCCGGCTAGAGCCAGCGAAGGGTTCGATTTTTCCGCCAATCCGTTGACCGACGAGACGCGGGAAAGAATCAAGACCTACTCCCGCGAGTACGGCCCGGACTTTGGCGTACTGGCCGACCCGACAGACATTGGCACCACCAAATCGTTGTTTCCCGGCCTCGACGATGAAGAAGCCAGTGAAGTGTTCTATAGCTTGCCAGGCGATATCGAACATGGCCGCTCTCAACTCAGGCACTGGCAAGCGGAGATCGAACAACTGTCGTCGGATCTTGCGCACTGGATCAATACGACGCCGACCTCGCACCCGATCACCGGCGAGCGGATGAACCCGATGCAAATGTTTGTGGAACACACGCACCGCAAGGCATTTGCCCAGCAACTCGAACGACTCTGGCGTGCAAGGACGTCGGACGCCCCACGGCAAAGGAGCGACACCCTGATCATGGAGGTCGCGCTGATTGGCGACTTGCCCACTCTGTCGACCAACTTCAGTCACATCACCGAGCTGTCGTTTCGCGGTAATAGCGCATTGAACGGCATGGACACCTTCCTCGATTCGTTCACCGGATTGCGGCATCTGGAACTGCATGACTTCAACATCACACAACTTCCCTCGGCCTGCGAACGCATGCCCTCGTTGCAGCGCCTGATCATCGAAAACTGCGCATTGACGTTGACCCCGCAAACACAGGCCAGCCTTTCCTCCCTGAGCCGATTGCAGTATCTGAACCTGAGCCGCAACCCGTTGGGCGCTTCGCCATCGCTGTCGGGCATGACGGCACTGGTTCATCTGCGAATGGTCGACACGGCAATCACCCGCCTGCCGGACGGGATGCTCGATCACCCGCGACTGGTTGCCGCCAACCTGGACAACAATCTGATCAGCGAATTGCCCGACGCGGTGTTCAACATCCCGCCGCAACAACCCGCGCAATTGAGTTTTACCGATAACCCGCTGAGCACGGCCACCCGCGAACGCATCAAAGTCTGCTATCAACTGAAACGGCAAAACTTCGGGGTTTTCATGCCTCGTGAAGACCTTGAACGGACCCAGTCGCTCTTTCCGACCCTGGATCGCGAGGATGCCAATCGCGTGCTGTACCTGTTGCCGGGAACGCTTGAGGACGGCCGGATGCAGATTGAGAACTGGGAAAGGGAGTGGCAGCAACTCGACGAAGATCTCACCTCTTGGGTTGCCGATGTACCCGAGCGCTTTCCGGCCACTGGCGAATTGCTGAGTGAAAACCTGCGTTTGGCGGAGCAGACCGACCGCGAAACGTTCCGCCGGGAACTCGAAGCGTTCTGGCGTGAAAGGTCAGAGGAACAGCCTGAAGTCAGGTCACAGACGCTGAACCTGAATATTCCGTTCGTCGGTGATCTGCCGCGATTACGCGCAGACTTCAGCCATGTATTGAGTCTGTCACTCACCGGCAATACGCAGATGCGGGTCAACGATGGTTTTCTCCAGTGTTTCAGCGGCCTCAAGGGCCTGGAGTTACGCGATCTGGCCTTGGGGCAATTCCCGCGAGCGATCACCAGGATGCCTGCGCTCGAGGAGCTGGTGTTAAGCAATTGCGCTCTGGTCCTGGACAGTGAAGGCCGGACGGCCCTGTCGACACTGACCCGGCTCACCAGCCTGGATCTCTACCGCAACCCGCTCAGCCGCTCGCCCAATCTGCGAAGCATGACGGCCCTCGAGTACCTGGATCTGGCGAACACCGGCATTCGCGAAGTGCCCGAGGGGCTGTTGGACTTGCCGGCCACTGAAACCATCGTGCTCAACAACAATCGCATCACCGATATTCCCCTGGCCGTCTTCGAACTGCCGGCCTCTGTGGGTGCCGGCTATGACTTCGGGGACAATCCTCTGAGTGCCGCCACTCGCGAGCACATCAAGAATTACTTTCGCCTGACCGGGGAAGACCTGGGCGTGTTGGCCGAGCCGGCGGATATCGCCCGTGCCCGGACACTGTATCCTGCCCTGGATGATGAACAGGCCAGCGCTTTCATTTACCGCCTGGACGGCACGCTGGCGGATGGCCGAACCGAATTGACACGCCTGGAAGGCGAGCTCGAAACGCTACGGGGAAATCTGGTCGCGTGGGAAGCTGACATCCCGGAGCACCCGGTGACCGGAATGCCACTGAGCCCGGATGAGCGCCTGCATGAAGAACAAAACAGGGCAGCCTTCTCGGAGGCCTTGCTGACATGCTGGCGCCAGATACCCGTGGAGGGCGGGAATGCGACGGATCATCAATTCACGTCGAATCTTTCGATCCGGGGTGAATTGCCAACGCTACATGTCGACTTCAACCATGTGTCGGACTTTTACCTGGTCAACACCGCCAACCACTGGCCACGCCTCGGCCGACTCCTCGACGCGTTTCCCAATCTTGAACATGTCGATATTCGTGGTTATGACCTGGGCACTCTGCCCGAGGCCATCTTCAGGATGAAACGGCTGACCACCCTGAGTCTGCCCGCCTGCCGTATCACGCTGACTGCACGTGAAGTGAACGGACTGGCAGGGCTGCATTCGCTTGAACTCCTGCACCTGCATGACAATCCTCTGGGGCTGACTCCCGACCTGAGCAACCTGCAGCGCCTGAGCGATCTCGACCTGAGTACCACCGGCATCCGCGAAGTGCCCAAGGGTGTGCTCGAAAATCACAACTGGATGGAAATCGATCTTTCGGGCAATGAAATCACCGATATCCCCGCCGAACTTCAGGAAGTGCCGGCCTACGTCGGCGACCGCTACGACTTGCGTGGCAATCCCTTCTCTACTGAGGCCATGAACCGTATTCGTGCGTACTACCAGGAAACGGGCCACACGCTGAACGTCGACAACGTGGTCGGACATCAGGTTCTGGCGGCGCCTTCCGGCATCCCCATAGAAGAGTGAAGCGCTGGAAACGAAAACGCCATGGAGTTGGATTCCATGGCGTTGGTTTTACAGGTTATCCGCGCTCGGGCGGCACCGATGACAACTCGAACGGGCTGCTGCTGCGCCGCTGGTTGCGGTCTTCCCGCGGCGTGGCGCCGAAGAAGTTGCGATAGGCGCTGGAGAAATGTGGTCCCGAGGAGAAACCGCACGACAGGCCGATCTGGATGATCGACTTGCTGGTCTGCATCAACATCTGCCGGGCCTTGTTCAGGCGCAGTTCCAGGTAGTACTGGCTCGGCACACGGTTGAGGTATTGCTTGAAGATCCGCTCCAACTGGCGACGGGACACGCACACGTGCTGGGCGATTTCGTCGGTGGTCAGCGGCTCTTCGATGTTGGCTTCCATCAGCAGCACGGCTTGGGTGAGCTTCGGATGGCTGGAGCCGAGACGATTCTGCAATGGAATGCGCTGACGCTCGCCGCCTTCGCGGATGCGCTCGACCACCAGTTCTTCGGAGACCGCACCGGCCAGTTCCGCACCGTGATCGCGCGCCAGAACTGCGAGCAACAAGTCGAGCACCGACATGCCGCCGCACGCGGTCAGGCGATCGCGATCCCAATCGAACAGATGGCTGGTGGCGATGACCTTCGGGAAGCGCTCGGCGAAATCGTCCTGCCAGCGCCAGTGCACGGCGGCGCGATAACCGTCGAGCAGACCGAGTTGCGCCAGCGGGTACACACCGGCCGACAGACCGCCGATCACACACCCGGCGCGCACCAGTTGTTTGAGCGCGCTGCTGAGTGCCGGTGCCAGCGTGGTCGGTGGCTCATCGGCAAGCAGGAACAGTTTCTGGAAGTTCTCGAGTTTACCGGCCCAGGGTTCGCCGGGCAGTTGCCATTCACCTTCGGTCGGTGCTTCGGCCTGCAGGAACGACAACTCGTAAACCACGTCCGGATGCACACGCTGGGCAACACGCAAGGCCTCCTCTGCCAGCGCCAAAGTCAGAGCTTTAGTGCTGGGCCAAATCAGGAAACCAATTCGATGGGCAGTCATGGCGGGCGATCCGAAACGTAAACAGAGGGAAAAACCGAAATCGGCTGCAACCAAATTAGACCATCTGGCGCGCTGCGCAGCATGACCTAATCTGGTGCATAACGGGAGCGATTACTTAAGGCTGCCCGAGAGGAATTGTTGCAAACGTTCCGATTGCGGATTGACCAGCACTTCACGCGGGTTGCCGCTTTCTTCCACGACGCCTTTGTGCAGGAACACCAACTGGTTCGACACTTCACGGGCGAAGCCCATTTCGTGGGTCACCACCACCATGGTCCGGCCTTCCTGAGCGAGGGCCTGCATGACTTTCAGCACGTCGCCGACCAGTTCCGGGTCGAGGGCCGAAGTCGGTTCGTCGAACAGCATCACTTCCGGTTCCATCGCCAACGCACGGGCGATTGCCACACGCTGTTGTTCGCCACCGGACATGTGCCCCGGGAACGCATCCTTACGATGAGCCACGCCAACCTTGTTCAGGTAGTGCTCGGCTTTCTCGCGGGCTTCGGCCTTGGACACGCCCAGCACGTGAACCGGGGCCTCCATGATGTTTTCCAGCGCGGTCATGTGCGACCACAGGTTGAAGTGCTGGAACACCATCGACAGGCGCGAACGCATGCGTTGCAGCTGTTTCGGATCAGCGGCTTTCAGCGCGCCGTCCTTGTTCGCCACCAGTTTCAGCTCTTCGTTGTTGAGCAGGATCTTGCCCGCGTGCGGCTGCTCGAGCAGGTTGATGCAGCGCAGGAAAGTACTTTTGCCGGAGCCACTGGAGCCGATGATGCTGATCACATCGCCGGCGGCCGCTTTCAGGGAAACGCCCTTGAGCACTTCGTGACTGCCATAGCGTTTATGCAGGTCTTGGACTTCAAGTTTGTACATGCGGTCGGTTCTCACAAAAACAGTCAGTCGTTGAGCAAAGGGCCGTCGCGCAGCGCATCGCGCCCCGCCACTTTGGCCAGCCAGAAACCGGGTTGGGCGTAACGCAGCCGCTCAATGGCAAACAGCACCCCGGACGTACCAGCACACACCGTGCTGACCCGATCCGACAGCGGATCGATCACTTCGAAAATCTTGTCACCGGCTTCAACCCACTCGCCGGGCTTGCGCAGAAAGCTCACCACGCCAGGATGCGGCGGCAGGAGCAATTCAGTGCCCTCGAACGGCATGCCTTCGCACGGTTCGCGCACGGCGCTCGGCCACTCGCCACGGATCAGGCCCTGCTCGGCGAGGAACGCCAGAATGCCTTCAGCCCAGGCCTCGGCCTGTGCAGGTGTGGTGTCGGCCTGACCACCGAGTTCAACGGTGGTCGCCAGGCACGCCAGTGGAATCCGCGCGTCCGGGAACAGACGCGACAGACGCAGCCACGGCAACGAACAGGCTTCATCGAACGAGCTGCCGCCGGAATCTTCCGCCAGCAGGCCGACCTTCACATCCAGGTGCGCGGCGAGCGAACGCCACTGCGGCCAGTGCTGCGGCAAGGCGTACATGTGCAGCGCGGCTTCACAGTCGCAATGCAGGTCCAGCACCACATCGGCGGTGGCGGCATGTTGCAGCAGGATGCGCTGCATGCCTTGCAACTGGCTGCCGGCCTCGGGCAATGCGGCCAGGTGATCGGCCATCGCCTGACGGATCAGACGAATGTTGGCGTGCGGATCATCACCGAGTTGTCCCTCCAGCCTGGCGGCCACCGGGGCGCTGAGCTCGACGAAATCACGGTTGAAATTCTTGCCGCTACCGGCTTCGAAACGACCCTGGTGATTGCCTTGCAGCAACTGGCCAAGACCCAGCGGGTTGGCCACCGGCACCAGTTCGATGACGCCGTTGAGCAGGCCCTTGGCTTCGAGTTCGCCGAGGCGTTTTTTCAGTTCCCAGGCGGTGCGCATGCCGGGCAATTCGTCGGCGTGGAGGCTGGCCTGGATGTAGGCCTTGCGCTCACCGCTACCGAAGCGAAACACCGAAATCCGGCGCTCGCTGCCCAGGTGGCTCCACGGCAGAACGTGGTCGATGCGTTCCATATCAGTGCTTCCTCGGGGCCAGGTAGCTCAGCCAGCGACGCTCGGCCAGCTTGAACAGGCGCACCAGAATGAAGGTCAGGCACAGGTAGAACACGCCGGCGGTGATGTACGCCTCGAACGGCAGGTAGAACTGCGCGTTGACGGTACGGGCCGCGCCGGTGATGTCGATCAGGGTCACGATGGACGCCAGACTGGTGGTCTGCAGCATCATGATCACTTCGTTGCTGTACTGCGGCAGCGCCCGGCGCAGGGCCGATGGCAGCAGGATGCGCTTGTACATCTTGAAGCGCGACATGCCCATGGCCTTGGCCGCTTCGATCTCACCGTTCGGCGTGGCCTTGAGGCTGCCGGCGATGATCTCGGCGGTATAGGCGCTGGTGTTGATCGCGAACGCCAGGCACGCACAGAACGTTGCGCTGGACAGCCACGGCCAGAGAAAGCTTTCACGCACGGCTTCGAACTGGGCCAGACCGTAGTAGATCAGGAACAGTTGAACCAGCATCGGCGTGCCGCGAATCACGTAGGTGTAGAGCCAGGCCGACATGTTGACGACCGGATTCTTCGAGACGCGCATCAGCCCCAGCGGCAGGGCCGCGAGCAGACCGAAGAACAGCGACAGCGCGAGCAACTTGAGGGTGGTCACCAGGCCGCCGAGGTACAGCGGCAAGGACTCCCAAATGACGTTGTAGTCGAAGATCATAGATCAGCCGCCCTTACGCCTACCGAGTAGCGCTTCTCAAGGTGACGCAGCGCCAGCAACGAGACACTGGTGATGACCAGATACATCGCCGCCACTGCGAGGAAGAAGGTGAAAGGCTCGCGGGTGGCGTCGGCCGCCTGCTTGGCCTTGAACATCATGTCTTGCAGACCGACCACGGAAATCAGCGCGGTGGCCTTGGTCAACACCAGCCAGTTGTTGGTGAACCCCGGAATCGCCAGACGGATCATCTGCGGCACCAACACCCGGAAGAACACCTGGAAGCTGCTCATGCCGTACGCCATGCCGGCTTCGGCCTGACCTTTGGGGATCGCCATGAACGCGCCGCGGAAGGTTTCCGACAGGTATGCACCGAAGATGAAACCGAGGGTGCCGATACCGGCGGCCAGCGGGTTCAGGTCGATGTACTCGTCATAGCCGAGCATCGGTGCGACGCGGTTGAGCAAGTCCTGGCCGCCGTAGAAGATCAGCAGGATCAGCACCAGGTCAGGAATCCCGCGAATCACCGTGGAATACAGATCGCCCAGCCACGCCAGCCAGCGCACTGGCGACAGGCGCAATGCAACGCCGATCAGCCCGAGAACGATGGCCAGGGCCATGGACGACAAGGCGAGCTGAAGCGTCAGCCAAGCGCCATCGAGGATGACAGCCCCGTAGCCTTTCAACATGATTCAGGTCCTCGAAAGTTGGGATGAAAAAATGGCGCAAACCGCAGAGATCCTGTTGCTTGCGCCATTTCGGACGGGTCGAGCGACGTCTTTACTTGCCGTAAATGTCGAAATCGAAGTACTTGTCCTGGATTGCCTTGTACTTGCCGTTCTCGCGGATGGCCGCGATGGCAGTATTGATCTTGTCTTTCAGGGCGTCGCCCTTGCGCACCGCGATGCCTACGCCGTCGCCGAAGTATTTTTCATCGGTGAACTGCGGGCCGACGAACGCAAAGCCTTTGCCGGCGTCGGTTTTCAGGAAGCCGTCATTCAACAGCGTAGCGTCAGCCACGGTGCCGTCGAGGCGACCGGCGGCCACGTCGAGGTAGATTTCGTTCTGCGAGCCGTACGGCTTGATCTCGGCACCCAGCGGGGCCAGGACTTCGCGGGCGAAACGCTCGTGGATCGAACCACGTTGCACGCCGATGTTCTTGCCCTTGAGCTCGGTCAGCTTGTCGCTGACAGCGGTGCCTTCCTTCATGACCAGGCGGGCCGGGGTGTTGTAGTACTTGTTGGTGAAGTCCACGGACTTCTTGCGGTCTTCAGTGATCGACATGGATGACAGGATCGCGTCGATCTTGCGCACTTTCAGTGCCGGGATCAGACCGTCGAACTCTTGCTCGACCCACTGGCACTTGACCTTCATTTCTTCACACAGTGCGTTGCCGATGTCGTAGTCGAAACCGACGATGCTGCCGTCCGGCGCTTTGGAAGCAAATGGAGGGTAAGCCGCTTCGATACCGATTTTCAGAGGCTTTTCATCGGCGAATGTCGGCAGGGACAGCACGGACAGTGCCAGGGCGCCAAGCAGCACAAGTTTCTTCATCTTGGGACTCCATCGGTAAAGGGCAAAAACGGCAGAGTGAGCGACAGCCCAATATGCGAATGGGTGAATCGGGAAAGCAGTGCTGCATCCGTGGGAAATTTCCCATTGAAACCGTCAGCGATTTCAACACGAGCCACGACGAGCGAGTGATCGGCATTCTAACGACAGGCCCGAAGCCGATATTTCTTCAATGCGACAACTAATTACAGATGCACCGAGAAACCCGCTTGAGCACATTGACAGCTCTGCAATTTCATGCAAGAGCGAAAGACAGTGAACCGATCTATGCTGCAAATTGCGGGCCTATTATTCGCAAACCCTTCTAATCCGGCAAGCGCGGGGTGATGTCTTATTTTTCACAGGGTGTTTTGAGGCCCAGAAACAGGGCGCGGCGTTTCCCATCGCCCCGTTGCGGAGCAGGCGGTTACACATTCAGTTACTTGAAGGCTGACGGGTAACAGTGGGAAGTGCCTGACGGAGCAATTCGATAATTATTGGCTGAATGCCGATAGCGTAAGACAGCGGAACACTTCGGAGAATGACAGGCCGTCTTCGCGAGCAAGCCCGCTCCCACATTGGGGTTGTGTTTGGCGCGGATCAAGTGTGGGAGCGGGCTTGCCCGCGAAGAGGCCCACCCCGACGCCACAAAATCATCAGACACAAAAAAGCCCCACCCGGCTAAACCGGACAGGGCTTTCTGCACTTCAGACCCTCCGCTTACGCGACGTTCATGGTCTTGTGCGTATCGATCAGGTGTTGCACCACACCCGGATCGGCCAGGGTGGAGATATCGCCCAGGCCTTCGTATTCGGCGGTAGCGATCTTGCGCAGGATGCGGCGCATGATCTTGCCCGAACGGGTCTTCGGCAGCCCCGGCGCCCACTGGATCACGTCCGGCGAAGCGATCGGCCCGATCTCTTTGCGTACCCAGTTTTTCAGTTCCAGGCGCAGCTGCTCGCTCGGCTCTTCGCCATTCTTCAGGGTGACGTAGACATAAATGCCCTGCCCTTTGATGTCGTGCGGCACACCGACCACCGCCGCTTCGGCGACTTTCGGGTGAGCGACCATCGCGCTTTCGATCTCGGCAGTACCCATGCGGTGGCCGGACACGTTGAGCACGTCGTCGACACGACCGGTGATCCAGTAGTAACCATCGGCATCGCGACGGGCGCCGTCACCGGTGAAGTACATGCCACGGAAGGTCTTGAAGTAGGTGTCGACAAAACGGTCGTGGTCGCCGTACAGGGTGCGCGCCTGACCCGGCCACGAATCGAGAATCACCAGATTGCCTTCGGCCTCGCCCTCGATGATGTTGCCGAGGTTGTCCACCAGCGCCGGCACCACACCGAAGAACGGACGCGCCGCCGAACCCGGCTTCAGCGCATGGGCGCCCGGCAGCGGGCTCATCATGTTGCCGCCGGTTTCGGTCTGCCACCAGGTGTCGACGATCGGGCAACGGGATTTGCCGACGTTCTTGTAGTACCAGTCCCAGGCTTCCGGGTTGATCGGCTCGCCCACCGAACCGAGCAGACGCAGGCTGCTGCCGTCCGCGCCTTCAACAGCGGCGGTGCCGGAGGCCATCATTGCGCGGATCGCGGTCGGCGCGGTGTAGAGGATGTTGACCTTGTGCTTGTCGACGATCTTCGCCACCCGGGTGATATCCGGGTAGTTCGGCACGCCTTCGAACAGCAGCGTGGTCGCGCCGTTGGCCAGCGGGCCGTAGACGATGTAGGAGTGACCAGTGACCCAGCCGACGTCGGCGGTGCACCAGTAGATTTCGCCCGGACGGTAGTCGAACACGCGCTCGTGGGTCATGGCCGCGTACAACAGATAGCCGCCGGTGGTGTGCTGCACGCCCTTCGGCTTGCCGGTGGAGCCGGAGGTATAAAGGATGAACAGCGCTTCTTCGGCGCCCATCTCTTTCGGCGCGCAGACGGTGCCCGCCACTTTCATCAGGTCTTCGTACCAGATGTCGCGATGCTGGTTCCACTTGATGTCGCCGCCGGTGCGCTTGCACACGATGACTTTCTGGATGCTGCTGGTTTCCGGGTTGGTCAACGCGTCGTCGACGTTGGCCTTGAGAGAAATCTTTTTGCCGGCACGGATGCCTTCGTCAGCGGTGATCACCACTTTCGAGCGGCAGTCGATGATGCGACCGGCCAGGGCTTCCGGCGAAAAACCGCCGAACACCACCGAGTGAATCGCGCCGATCCGGGTGCAGGCCAGCATGGCGACCACGGCTTCGGGGATCATCGGCATATAAATGGTCACCACATCGCCGCGGTGCACGTCCTGGCCACGCAGGGCGTTGGCGAGTTTGCACACTTGCTCGTGCAGTTCGCGGTAGGTGATGTTGCGGCTTTCGGAAGGATCGTCACCTTCCCAGATGATGGCGACCTGATCGCCGCGCTCGGCCAGATGACGGTCGAGGCAGTTGTAGGAAACGTTCAGGGTGCCGTCGGCAAACCACTTGATGTCGACATGGTGATCGTCGAACGAAGTCTGTTTCACCGTGGTGAAAGGCTTGATCCAGTCGAGGCGCTTGGCTTGTTCGCGCCAGAAGCCGTCAGGGTTGACGACCGACTGTTGGTACATGGCTTTGTAGGTCGCCTCGTCGGTCAGCGTATTGGCCAGAACCTCGGGACGAACGGGATACAGGGAAGCCGCACTCATCTTTCCTACCTCGGTGTAATAGTTGTTTTTGTATGACCCTGTTGTAGCCGGGGCGCCCGTATAGAACCATTCGACGATGGTAGTAACAAGCCCCTACATGTCGTGGCGATAATCCCGATGCTCGCCCGCAATGGCCTCGCAGGCCTTGAGTCTACTGGCCTGGCAGCGATTGTTACCAAATCTGCCAAAGGTGTTTATCAAAACCCCATCTGTTTACACCCTCCCCGCCTCCCTAAAATCTGCCTCGCCGACAAGGCAAAGCGATTAACAACGTTACAGCCCCCACGAAGGCCGTTAATCCAGCTCTGAAGTAACAAACCAAACGATGAAGTTCCACACGCAACCCCAAAAAGGTTGCGTGACCCCACTCGACCTCAAGAAGGTAAATTTCAAATGAAAGCTTTATTGGTTCTGGCCCTCAGCAGTCTGTGCGCAACCGCCATGGCAGACGAGGTCCCGACTGATGTCGCACAGCAACAACCAGCCATCGAGGAATACACTTACTCCACTCACCTGGACATCGCCAAAGTTGTATCGATGAGCGAAGTGCCGAATGTCTGCGAAGTGGTACCGATGAAAATGGAGTACGACGACTCCACCGGCCAGCGCCACATCCTGCGTTACAGCATCATGGGCAACGGCTGCACCAATTGATGGTTTGAGACTGCACCGAATCGGATCGCTCAGCGCAACATCGAGGGTCGATTCCAGCCCGGCTTCGGTCGGGCTCAGTTGTGTTTGAAGTGACGTAAAAGGGTTGCAAAACACAAGATATAGTGAAAAACGCGGTTTTTTGCTCGTTTTTTGAGCAATCAATCACACGCAGAAAAATTAATGAAAAAATTTTCTCCTGGATCAATCCCGGCGAAAGCCCTGTAAACCCTCGCTCCGATCGAAATCATCCTCCTGCTCGACCGCCCTGCGCTGTTTCGCCCTCCCCCACGCCGGTGTTTTTTTCCCTATAATGCCGCCCTAATCGGGTCAGCAATATTCCCTTACAGGGATCAAAGCCATTCTGAAGCCCCGCAGCAGCGACAACGCTGACCTGCGCCCGTCAGAGGCTCTCGGAAACCCGAAAAAATTTTCTGTTTATTGCCTGCGTTGCACCGCTGCAAAAAACGACATCCAACGCGGCCTGTACGGCCGTGTGAAAAACAACCAATCAGTTTTCACACGGGCACAGGCCCTCACGCAGGAGACGACACGTCATGCTGAGCTGGGACGAATTCGACAAAGAAGACAGTGAAGTAGCAGCAGTGAAAGGCGCCAACGCCGGCCACGCTAGCGAAGCCAACATGGACCGCCTCGACAGCGCCGGCGGTGCCGCTGCTCTCGAAGCCCGCGCCGTGACCGCCGAAGACTCGGCCGCCGTGGCCCGCGCCAAGGCTGCACTGGATTCCCTCGACGTCGCCGAAGGCCTCGCCGAACTCGAAGGCTCCGCCGCCCGTGTCGCCGTTGACGAAAAGCGCATGATCAACTGCCGCGCCGACCTCAACCAGCTCGTGCCATTCAAGTACGACTGGGCCTGGCAGAAATACCTGGACGGCTGCGCAAACCACTGGATGCCGCAAGAAGTCAACATGACCGCCGACATCGCCCTCTGGAAAAACCCGGAAGGCCTGACCGACGACGAGCGCCGCATCGTGATGCGCAACCTCGGCTTCTTCTCCACCGCCGACTCCCTGGTTGCCAACAACCTGGCCCTGGCCGTGTACCGCCTGATCACCAACCCGGAATGCCGCCAGTACATCCTGCGCCAGGCCTTCGAAGAGGCGATCCACACCCACGCCTACCAGTACTGCATCGAATCGCTGGGCATGGATGAAGGCGAGATCTTCAACATGTACCACGAGATCCCGTCGGTCGCGAAAAAAGCCGCCTGGGGCCTGAAATACACCCGCGCCATCTCCGACCCGGAATTCAACACCGGCACCGTCGAAACCGACAAAGAACTGCTGCGCAACCTGATCGCCTACTACTGCGTTCTGGAAGGCATCTTCTTCTACTGCGGTTTCACCCAGATCCTCTCCATGGGCCGCCGCAACAAAATGACCGGCGTCGCCGAGCAGTTCCAGTACATCCTGCGCGACGAATCCATGCACCTGAACTTCGGCATCGACGTGATCAACCAGATCAAAATCGAAAACCCACACCTGTGGGATGCCGAAATGAAGGAAGAAGCTTCGCAGATGATTCTGCAGGGCACCCAGCTGGAAATCGAATACGCGCGTGACACCATGCCTCGCGGTGTACTGGGCATGAACGCAGCGATGATGGAGGACTACCTGAAGTTCATCGCTAACCGTCGTCTGTCGCAGATCGGTTTGAAGGAAGAGTACCCAGGGACCACTAACCCGTTCCCTTGGATGAGCGAGATTATGGACTTGAAGAAAGAGAAGAATTTCTTTGAGACTCGCGTGATCGAATACCAAACTGGTGGTGCTCTGAGCTGGGATTGATAGTCTCGCTCGCCACGATTTGACGATTGCTGTTTGAGTCGTCGAATTGAGAAAGCAAAAAGCCCCGATTTGATCGGGGCTTTTTTATGGGCGGCTGGTTGTCCTTTTCCGTCCCTACGTTGCAGTGCTCAATCTCCTACAGCACTTACAGCCGCTTCGCATTGAAGCCAACTGCAAGCACCTCTAAGCTCAATTGCAGGTGCCTAAGAAACACCCAACGTAGAAGCTTGATCAGTCACACAGACGCATATGCCGTCAGTGGAGCTGCCTCGCTCGTTGGGATTTCTTCAGTCCACTCTACGTTGGGGCCAGGCCCTCCAAAAATCTAAACGTAGAGGTAATGGATATGCCCGATCCTTTTTCTGTAACAGTCTTCTCGCGTCACAACCTCGTACTACACGCCCTTCTGCTCGAAAACCAAACGTGGTTCTGCGCTCGCGATGTGGGTCGTTTGATGGGTTTCCATCTGTGCGAACGCATGGTCAACAAGCTAGATAAGGACCAACGTCGCGTTTTGTGGATTGAGTATTTTCGGCAACCCGAAAAGCAATTGATGCTCAGCGAATCAGGTGTGTATGCGCTGCTGGTGTACCACTACGTTCCGGGGAATCGGTTGTTTCGGGAGTGGTTGACTCTGCAGGTGGTGCCGGCCTTGCGCGATGCAGAACATTTGGGACATTCAGATCGGCCGATGTTGAGCTTGTTGGATTGGCCGGAGATGTCGTTGAGCTTGCTGCATTGGCAGGATGAAGGCTGGATTCGACTGCGGGATATGCCTTATCTGCTGAACGATCAGACGCAACGGCGGACACCGGGGAAGCCTTGGTGGCGAAAGGTTGCGCAGGTTTTTCAGTCTTCGGGGCACTCCATGGGGTAGTAATGGTGGTTGTAGGACTTTACGAGATCCGTCTTTATTTTCTGTAGGAATTTTCGTAGACATCAGTGATGGCCACTCAGTATCGTCCGAGGGTTTTCAACCCTCGGCGATTTTATGAGCGACAAGAAAAAAGACACTGACTGGACTGTTGCTGAGATTGAGGCAGCGGTTGACGCCTATCTGAAGATGTTTGAGCTAGAGCGAATCGGCCAAAAATTTAACAAAGCACATGAGAATCGCGTGCTGCGTGCATCTGCGTTGCACAACCGCACTGAAGGCTCAGTTGAATTCCGCATGCAGAACATCTCTGCCGTTTTATTGAGAATGCATAGGGAATACATCAAAGGGTACAAGCCAGCTAGAAACGTTGGGTCCAACGTTGAGCCAGCCATACGAGCAGTATTGATTGCCAAAGGGGTCACGCTTGGGGATCCAACGATTGCGACTGCGGATGAAGAAGCACTAGAACAGAGAGCTCTGGCGCTAGAAAAACTGCCTCTTGAAGACGAACCTGAGGGGATTGTGAAACCGAAGCGAGCTCCCGCCCAAAGCACTGCATTTATACGTGACCCGAAGGTTAGAGCCTGGGTCCGTCAAAAAGCCAAAGGAATATGTGAAGGGTGCGGTGAACCGGCGCCGTTCACCAAAAATGACTCGCCCTACCTTGAAGTGCATCACGTGAGGCATTTGGCGAATAAGGGTTCTGATCGAATCAGCAACGCTGTAGCACTTTGTCCGAACTGCCATCGGCGCTGCCATCACTCGAATGACAGCAAAGAGTTCACCGAGTCGCTTTATGACAGGGTTAAACGGTTGAAGCGTGAGTACCCGAACCGCAAATCCCTGTAACGAGAGAGCTTGCTCCCTCGCCACAGGGTTATGCGTGGCCTGCAGTTGCAGTGTGAGAGTTGAAATCTGGTTGGTGGCGAGAATCGCCAGCAGGCTGGCTCCCACAGATCCCGCATCATTCTGAAAACAATCAGTGCAACCCACCCCACCTCCCGCTATTAATACCCCTCCCCCACTCAAGGACCCGAGCCCCACCATGAAATTCGACCTCGCCTACTGCCTCAGCCTCGACGACAAACTGTCGATCTATGACGTTCGCGATCTCAATTTCGATGAGACGGTGGCGTTCGATTCTGCGAAGGAACACTTCCAGTGCCCCAACGACGCCTGTCGTGCGGCGTTCGATGCTTCCAACGAGTTGGGTACGTTCAACGCCAAGAACGTGAATTACGTGCGCACGCCGCACTTCAAGAATCTGCCCGGTACGCAGCATGTGGCGGGTTGTCCGTATGTGAGTTTGAAGACGTCGGCGTCGGGAGTTGAGGCGGCGGATGGGGAAACGGATGACGGGCGGGAGGAGCATTTCCCGTCGGAGTTGTTGCTGACGCGCCGTGAGTATGTGCGCAAGCCTGCCGCGCCAGCGGGGACCGCGGATGTGTTGCGGGATGATCCGGTGCGAGTGGCGACTAATCCCTCAAAAGAGTCGCCGAGTCGTGAGACGGCGCCGGACAAGACCAGTGTCTTCGCTCACCCCGTGGAGTGTTTTGTGTCGAACTTCGCGGACAAGGATTTGCTCAAGCGCATGCCGTTGAAGATTGGCGAGCATACGGCACCGTACAGTTCGTTCTTCAAGAAGATCGAGTACTTGATGGACAACAAGGGGCTGATTTACTGGGGCCGGATCAAGAAGATCGAGGACTTTCACAGCGCCAGTTTCCGGATCGATTTCGAGGACAAGGTCTGGTTCAAGAAGCCGGATGACAGCAAGAAGAAGCCTTATCCGGTCAGTGTCTATCTCAACAAAAAGCTGATCGACAACTACCGCAAGCGCAAGGCGTTTCTGGAAGAGATCAAGCACGCCATCGACAGTGACAAGGAGTTGTTCTGCTTCTTTTATGGCGTGACGCCAGAGTTGAAGCAGGTGCCGGGCAAGAAGAACCCCGAAAAGCCTTTCGAGGTCTTCAATGCCAATATCGAGAACCTGGATCACTTCATCATTCGTGAAGCGCCGGGTCTGGCGTGATGCTAGCCCTGGGGCAGTTGCAGTTTGACGGCGCCGGGGTGTTGCTTGATCAGGGAGTACGGCAGGATCGACCAGTCTGGTCTATCGCAAGAACGTTGTACGCGAGCGAAGTAAGCGCCCAAGTATAAGCCTTTCGCAGTGAAGTACCACGGCGAAGAACCCCAAACGCTTTCTTCCGTGAAGTCGCAATCGTCATCTTGCGTCGGTTTCTTCATTTCTGCGGGGTACAGGACGGTGAATTGCTTGATCAGCCAAGGCACCAGCTCTTTGCTTTCATACTGATAACGCGCGCCACTTTCAGCTGAGCTCAAAGGCTTGTCACCCAGGCTGTCTCGTTCGGCATGCAGAAGTGGCTTGCCCTCACCTACCCACAACACATCTTCGAGCGACAACGGATGACCAGTGCTCACATCAATATTGAGGGGTGAATCACCGAAGTCCGGATGCGCGCCACCGCAGAAATAGCTGGTCGAGATGTTCAGGCTGACCACGGCTGGCGAAATCATTTTGGGCTCTGCGTTCTGCATGAAGTCGACGTTTTCCCCGCCCAGCAGCTGGCAACCGTGATAACGAATGACTTCATTCCACAATCGTCCAAGCAACTGCTGGTTAACCCGTTGCAGATCATCTTTTGGCAGACCGGACTCTACGCTGAACAATGAAATCTTCGACTCGGGCTCTGTCCACCATTGCAGGGTGTAACCCATGAAGTCTTGTTTCTTCAGCGGTTTGAGTTTGAGTCCCTGTAGTCGCAAATATTCATACGGCTCGCCGTTTGGCAGCGCGGCGATGAAGGGCAGCGTAGAAGCTGTCGGCGCTGGAAACCTGGCCTCGGAAAGTTGCACTGTAAGCTTCTTGCCCTTCGGACTTTGCCACTCGCCCTGCCAGCCAGTGGCAGTTTCTTCCAGTTTTAAAGTTGGCAGTGGCTTGTCGTCGCTGTAGCGATTGTTGCCTTCGACCAACGTCAGGGTGCCGTCCTGCGATGACCCGCTGAGGGGCAGGTCCCGATGGTATTTCTCGTAGAAGTAACGACCGGTCACTTCATCCGGATTCTGGGTATTGATCTCGACCACAATCGGCGTCTTGCCCAATGTGCCGGTGAATACGCGCCGGCCATCTTCGGCATGGGCGGTGGAAATGAGTGTAAACAACGCCACGGCATATGGTGCCAGGCGTAACAATCCCTTGAGCATGGATCGATCCCTGAGTGAGTCGGAGGTTGCGCCGCAACGTGGGTGCCGGCGCTGGAAAAATCGGGGCGGATTATGGCGGGGGTTGCTTAAGTAATCGAGTTTTGTCGGTTGTATTCCTTCAGCCAGGCTTCGCGCTCGACTGCTGCGATCTCCCGATACACTTGCTTGCGCCGTTCCTTGGCCGCTTGAACTTCATCCTCATCCAGAGCGCAATAACGACGAAGCCAATGAACGGTCATCTCCTCATCCGGGTAGTAGTAACCCTTGGCGCCCTTGCTGTTTCTTGGGGTGTCGTTCATCTGTGCATCAAACACCATGGATGCGACTTCATCAGGCGGTAAACAACCTGCCCCTGCGGCCTTGTCCTGGAAGACCCAGGCAATTTCATCGATGTGTTTTTGTGCGCTGCGATGGCTGCGGCGATAGAACTGCTGCGGTCGACACATCCACTGGAATCGCTCAATCAACGGTTCAATATCAATCCACTCGGAGAGCCCGTGATGGGTTGCATGAAGCATGACACCGTTGAACCAACGATCAGCGAATTGCCCCACAAATGCATTCAGATCAGCCTTTTTCATGTCGGCGAAAACCATGCAATAGCGAGTCTTGATATGGATGGCGAACAGCACATGCTTTCGTTGCACGGTGATCGCATGCACCAGCCACTGTTCGACAGAACTGTCCATCTCATCATCTTCAATGATTGATGATGGTGGAGCGAAATCCACCGGGGTGATTTTTTTGCCCTGGTGGACGCGACTGAAGAACTTGCTGGCAGCTTCGGTGCAGTTGAAGATTAACATCCGGGTTCTCTGCTGATTGGTCGAAGGCATCTATCATTCCTGATAGACGATTTCCTCAACCCACTTGAGTTCGTAGGGTTGTCGCTCGATATCGGTGACCAGTTTAAGAGCTTCTTCACTGAGGATTGAGAGTTCGGCGTCGGTCAACAGGTCTCGGGACACCATCAAGGTCAACTTCCACAACGCGGAAGAGCGGGCAAGCCCATCGAACATTCGAGCCATTTCCCTGTCTCGATCCTGGATAAGGCCATACAACATACCGTAGCGGGCATGTGCTGACAGCGCTCCATGCTGAGCAATGGTTTTAGTATCGGCTAGTACGCCTTGGCAAAAGCGGTCGAGTGCGATCTTGCGCAGGTCTTTAAACTTCTTCCAGTCGCTTTCCAGGATCGACATAAAACTCTCCTGCATGACATTGAACGGTGCGAAGACTGACTCTTGCGAATTTGCCTCAAGATCTCACCTTGTCCAAGCCCATACTCACCCTTACGGCAGTTGCAGCGCAACACCACCCGGATGTTGTTTGACGATGTTGTACGGCAGAACACTCCAGTCCACGAATCCGCATACTGCTGCGACGTGCGGAAATGATGGCTCGATGTTGATGCCCTGTTCCGTGAAGTGCCAACCCGGATAATGCCAGGGATAATCCTCGTTGTAGCCGCAAACGTTTTCACCCTCGGCGGTGATGGTCATTTCGTTGGGGTAGAGTTTCAGAAACTGTGCGACCAACCAGGGTGCCAGTTCATTGGTGCGGTAGTTCGACCACGCTGTAGAGGAGCCGGGGGAGTCTGCGGCGAAATCTTCATATTCCTCGTAGTGCAATGGCTTGCCCTGCCCCACCCACATAACATCATCCAGGGTCAGAAGCTTGCCTGTCTTGGTATCGATGTTGAGCGCGTCGTGGCTTTGATCCGGATAGGCGCCACCGCAGTAATAGTCCGATGAAATCCGCACACTCATCACGGTGGACGACATCCACAGTGGCTGGCTCCACTGTGCGTAACTGCCGGAACAACCATAAGAAGACAACACTTCGCCCCACAAACGCGCCATCAATTTTTGGTTGATACGTCGACGCTCTTCGAGGGAGTAACCGGACACCACTTCAAACAGGGAAGTGTCAGTCTTCGGCTCGGTCCACCACTGCAGCGTGTAGCCCATGAAGGTGTCAGTCTTGCCTTTTTTGAGTGTGACGCCTTGCAGCCGCAGATATTCGTAAGGGTACTTATCGTGAAGTGTGGTGAAAAAGGGCAAGGCATCGGCGGGCACTTCGGGGATGACGGCTGGCTCTAACTCGATCTTCAGGGTCTTACCGGCAGTACTTGTCCACTCGCCACTCCAACCATTAGATGTCGGCTGCAGACGAAGGGTCGGGCGCGAGTCTTCCATTCGCGAACCTTCTTCCAGCACCAGTGTTTCCCCGTCCAGGACACCGTCGAGTGGCAGATCCTTGCGGTACTTCTTATAGAAGTAACGACCGTCTCCAGTGCGAGGATTTATTTCGAGGACGATAGCCGCTTTGCCCAAGGTGCCGGTGTACACCTGCGCGCCGTTATCGGCCCGAGTTGCCGTCGAGACAAACAACCCCGTCAGTAAAAGAGTAGCGAAAAGGCGTGTCAGTCCTCGGAACATCACTTCATCCTTGAATAAACGAGCAACTGCCCGCGCAAAATAGCCGTGGATTATGTCGAGGTTGTGCGGGGGAATCGAGCGTCTTCGTTATCAGCTCAAGCACATGCTGATCATCACCATCATGAGCAGACCGATATACACCCGCGCATGCACCCAATCCTGTATCCGTCCGATCCACGGCGTAGCCAGTCGAATCCCCAGCAACGATCCGAGCGTCAGCACCGCAAACGCCAGCAGATCCACATACCCGATAAACCATGGCCCGAGGTCTGTCTCGCTGAACCACGCGATCAGCATGTACGTCAGCGTTCCCGCCAGCGCCACCGGCACGCTCAATGGATTGGCCATAGACGTCGCCTGCGACATGCTCAACCCACAACGCCGCAATAACGGCACGGTCATGACGCTTCCTCCTACACCGAGAAAGGTTGCGATGGCGCCAATGCCTACACCGCCGCCGGACGTTTCCAGTGTTCTCAATCGACGTGGGATGGCGCCTTCGGACTGCGTAAGAAATCCGCGTCGCAGCAGGCAGTCGACAATCGTCACGCCAAGGTAGGCGATGAAGGCATAACGAATGACTTCGCCGCTGACCCAGACCGCGGCGATTGCGCCGACGACCGCGCCCAACCCGATGAACCCGCCCAAGGGCCACAGGTAATCACGGATGAGGTTGCCGGCGCGGCGATGTTTGTCGGTGGCGACCAGAGCGTTGACGATCATCACGCAGGTCGAGGTGGCGACGGCGATGTGCATGGCGGATTGGCTGATCGGGTCGTCGGCGCCGTGGCTGGCGGTGAGCATGCGATACAGCAGTGGCACGACGACGAAGCCGCCGCCGAAGCCGAAGAGCACGGCGGTGACGCCGGTCAGGCAGCCGAAGAGTGTCAGCAGGAGGTAGAACATGGCGCGTCGTCCGTTGTTTGGGAGAGTTCGACGATAGAGCGGCGACGCTTGGCCTGCTTCAGCAAGTCAGCCAATAATGTTTGCGTTTACGCCAATTTGCCGGGTGCCGCTCGATGCGCAATGTTTCGATCAATTTGCTGGACGACACGCCGCGCCCGGTGGTGGCGATCGGTACGGATTATTCCCACGGCCATCTGTTGCCACGTCATACGCATCGACGGGCGCAATTGTTGTACGGCGCGACCGGGGTGATGCAGGTCAGCACGCATGACGGCAACTGGGTGGTGCCGCCGCAGCGGGCGGTGTGGATTCCACCGGGGGTGGCGCATGAGGTTTTGATGCTCGGGGTCAGTACCCGCAGTTTGTACATCGAGCCGGGGGCGGTGGATCTGGGTGAGCGCTGTCAGGTAATCAGTGTGTCGCCACTGATGCGCCACTTGCTGATGGAAGCCGTGGAGCTGCCGCTGACGTATGACCTGAGCGGGCGCGACGGTGTGCTGATGAATTTGTTGCTGCATGAATTGGTGCGCAGCGCACCGCTGCCGTTGCATATACCGCTGCCGTCTGACGGAAGACTGCTCGAATTGTGTCAGACCTTTCTGCATCAGCCGCATGCCCACCAATCACCCCAGCAATGGTCCGATCAGCTGCACGTAAGCTTGCGCACCTTCAACAGACTGTTTCGTCAGCAAACCGGCCTGAGTTTCAGTCAATGGCGCCAGCGCGCCTGCGTGGTACTGGCGCTGGCGCGGCTGGCGGAGGGTGAGGCGGTGACGCGGATTGCCCTGGATTTCGGTTATGACAGCCCGGCGGCGTTCTCGACGATGTTCCGTCGGATCCTCGGTCAGGCACCGTCCGTCTGGTTGGAGGCGGCGAACTAGGGCAAATCAAAAAATGCGTTTGATCCCGGCTAAAAACAACTGTACAAAAACACAGTACATTTTCCATCAGCACTCTCGAGCCCGGAGCACACCATGGCCTCTTCAGCGATGAACCTCATCCTCGAACGTATCGCCCTTTTCCAGTTCACCCCGACCCATTGCGCCCAGGCCCGAGGGATGTTGGGCTGGAGCGTTGAACAGTTGTCGCGAGAGGCCAAGGTTTCAACAGACGACATTCAGCGATTCGAAGCGCAACAAGACGTGGCGGATGCGGTGCGGCTGGCGTTGACCTATCGGTTTGAGGCGCAGGGGCTGGTGTTCTTTCCGGGGTTTGCGCCGGGGCGCGGGGGGAATATGAGAGAGTCAGGCTCTGTAGAAATACGCGGTGAAATGGCAATGGTCGAGTAATTCACCGCGCATGGTTAGTGGAATGTGATTGTTGCTGCGGCTTGAATTCGAAGGTTCCACTGCCATTTGCAAGGAAACCCTCGTTGGCCTGATTACTCCTTGAACACCGGATGCTGCAATTCCATCGAAGCCTGCTCATAGCTGTACGCCATCGCAAACAACTGCGGCTCGCTCCACTGCTGGCCATAAAAGAACACGGAGGTCGGCATGCCGTCATCGTTCATGCCTGAGGGCAAGGTGATTGCCGGGTAGCCTGCGGTGGCAGCAGAGAACTGGGAAAAGCCGTCCGACTCGGCGAACAGGGCATCCAGATTGTGCTCACGCACCTGCTCGTCGATAGCATCTTTGAAGTTCTGGCTGATGGTTGTAATCAGTGCACTCGCCTCCTGATGGGAAAGCGCCGACGCGTTGATGGCCTCAAGCATCTCCTGGCCGTATTTCTCTGCACCGGGATTGGCCTTGTTGAAGTCGATCAACGCCTGCAAAGAATCGATCGGTAAACCCTGACGGCTGGCGAGATATTCGGGAAGCTCATGTTTCATCGCGCCCATCAGGCCGTTGATGTAGTCATCGATGGCCGGAAGACGCACAGTCAGTGGGACCAGCGTAGCGCCCTGTTCCTCCAGAGTTGCCAGAGCCACCAGCATCTCCAGAGTCGGGGTCAGCTCCGTATTGTGGGACCCTGTGTACGCAATCGGATAACCGATCCGTTTACCTTGCAAGGCTTCACTGGAAAGCAATGCGGTGTAGTCGACTCCAATGGGAGCGTTGGCAGTTTCTCTGTCCGAGGCGTCAACGCCTTGCATGACGTTGAACAGCAGCGCGGCATCCCGGACGGTACGGGTAAGCGTACCCGGAGTGTCTTGCAAGCGGGTGATCGGCACGATGCCGGAGCGGCTGAACAGTCCCAGTGTCGGTTTGACGCCAACCACACCGGTGGCCGACGCCGGGCAACTGATCGAACCATTGGTTTCCGTCCCCAACGCCAGCGGTGTGAAACCGGCGGCTACCGCTGCCGCCGGGCCGGAACTGGAACCACAGGTGCTTTTACTCAGCACATGAGGATTTTTCCCCTGGCTGCCGCGCCCACTCCACCCCAAGGGCAGGGACATGTCCCGCATCCCCGACCACTCGCTCATGTTGGCCTTGCCCAGCAGGATGGCGCCGGCATCGCGCAGTTGTTTAACCGTAAAAGCATCTTGAGCCGCCGGTTGCCCGACCATGGCCAATGACCCGGCACTGGTTTGCAGACTGTCAGCAGTATCGAAGTTGTCCTTCAACAGGACCGGGATTCCATGTAGCGGGCCACGGATCTTGCCCTGCGCACGCTCCTCGTCCATCGCTGTCGCGATGTCGAGAACCTGGGGGTTTATTTCGATGATGGCGTTGAGCGTCGGGCCTTGCTTGTCCAGATCCGCAATGCGCGCAATGAGGTGTTGAACCAGCGCAACCGAAGTCAGTTCGTTGCTGACCATCATTGCACTGAGCTCGCTGGCGCTTGCGTATTCAAGTTCAGCGCTGGAGGGCGCCGCGAAGGCGACACTGCTGGCGAGCGAAAGCAGGATGGCCGGCGCCAGCGTATTCATGTTGCGTTTAAAGCGGCATTTCATTTTCCAATCCTTGTTTAAGCCAATCACGAGTGAGTCATTTCACTCGCGACCAAGCCTACCGAAGCCTCAGGAAACGGCTGTCAGCAACAAGAACCAGTACTGGTAGGAAAATTCACCCTGCCTTGTAGCCGCTACAAGCAACGCGCCCTTTTTCTGACATCTCCTGTTCCACTTCCAACCACCACGCGTCCCCACGCTGGGGTTGCATCAAGTTAAACGCCTCACCCATTTTCGGCGTCGTGATGGAAACACTGCGTTCCCAGGCCAAGGCAAGAATGCGATCAAACGGTTCATGCCACGCATGCATCGCCAGGTCGAACGTGCCGTTGTGAATCGGAAACAGCCAGCGGCCCTTGAGATCGATGTGGGCTTGCAGGGTTTCTTCCGGTTGCATGTGCACGTGGGGCCATTCGACGTTGTAGGCGCCGGTTTCCATCAGGGTCAGGTCGAAAGGGCCGAACTGTTCGCCGATGCGTTTGAAGCCGTCGAAGTAGCCGCTGTCGCCGCTGAAGAAGATCCGTTTGTCGCCGTCGATGATCACCCACGAAGCCCACAGCGTCTGGTTGCCATCGAACAGGCCACGGCCGGAGAAGTGCTGTGACGGGGTGGCGATGAAGTGGATGCCCGCGACTTGGGTGCCCTGCCACCAGTCGAACTGGCGGATCTTGCTGGCATCGATGCCCCATTTGATCAGGGTATCGCCGACGCCCAGCGGGGTCAGGAAGACGTTGACCTTGTCCGCGAGTTTCAACACCGCTTCGTAGTCGAGGTGGTCGTAGTGGTTGTGCGACAGGATCACCGCTTCGATCGGTGGCAACTCGTCGATGCTGATCGGCGGCTGGTGGAAGCGTTTCGGGCCAGCCCATTGCACGGGCGAGGCGCGGTCGGCGAAGACCGGGTCGGTGATCCAGAATTTGTCTTGCAGCTTCAGCAGCAGGGTCGAGTGACCGAGGCGATAGACACTGTGGTTTGGCGCGGCAATCAGGTCGGCGCGGGTCAGAGGCTGTACCGGAATGGCCGACGCCGGGCGGGTGTTGTGCGGTTTGTGGAAGATCATGTTCCACATGATCCGCACCATTTTGCGCAAACCTTCGCGCTGGACCGGAGCGTGATTGCGGAAAGCCCCTTCGGCCTGACGCGAAGCTTCAGGTAATGGACTGACCGCGGAGGAAGTTGATTTGGCCATGACTGAATGACTCCAGAAAAACCGCGCAATTCACGGTTTTCCACGGTGGGACGATAAATGGCCAAGGCACGCACGCATCAGCCGGACATCTGCTTTTAGGTTGCACCGATTAACGCAACATTACACTGATCGGTGTACTTTCTAGGTTGCATCAAACCGCATGACAAGTAAACTGCCGAGTGTAATTTCATCTTTTTTCTGCCGAATCGAATTTATGACAGCTCCAACGCGCCTCACCGACCGCAAACGCGAAGCCATCATCCTGGCGGCCATTAACGAGTTCCGTGCCAACGGTTTCGAAGTCACCAGCATGGACAAGATCGCGGCTACCGCCGGGGTGTCGAAGCGCACGGTGTACAACCATTTTCCGAGCAAGGAAGAGCTGTTCGCCGAAATTCTCAACCAGTTGTGGGCACGGATCAGCACTGAGCAAGCCGTGTCATATCAGCCAGATCAGCCCTTGCGCGACCAGTTGCGATCGATGCTGTTGGCCAAGTTGCAGATGATGGCGGACGACAATTTCATGAATCTGGCCCGTGTCGCCATCGCCGCCGCGATCCATTCGCCCGAACGTGCACAGAACATGGTGGCACGCATGGGCGAACGAGAGGAAAGCGTCACCGTGTGGATTCGCGCCGCTCAGGCGGACGGTCGATTGAAACCCGTCGATCCGGAGTTCGCCGCGCATCAGGTACAGGGGCTGCTTAAATCCTTCGCCTTCTGGCCGCAGATTTCCATGGGCCAACCGGCGCTCGACAACGCAACACAAAGTGCCGTGGTCGAGTCGGCGCTGGACATGTTCCTGGCCTGCTATCAGCTCTAGGTCGTGCCTGCGCCACGATTAAATGGCTCACAAGGACACTGAATTTTCCCGCTGGAATAAATGACAATGTCTGTCATTGACCGATGAACGGTCACTCTGAAGAATTACACTGCAAAGTGTTTCAGAATGAATCTGGCGAAGAACATCATGGATAACCAACGCGGCAAAGGCTTGTCATTCGCCAGACGCATTTACCTGCCACGCGCCATCGGTTTGGGCGTCGGTTTCTTCAGTGTCGGCGCCGCGCTGTACCCGTTGAACATGCCGGCCTGGCTCTGGGCGCTGTTGCTGTTCAACGGTTTTCTCTGGCCCCACGCCGCCTATCAATGGTCGAGCCGCTCGGCCTTCCCCTACCGAGCTGAACGTCGCAACCTGCTTTACGACTCGGTATGCGGCGGTTTCTGGACTGCGTGTTTCCAGTTCAATCCGCTGACCGCCGTGACCATTCTGTCGATGATGACCATGAACAATGTGGCCGCCGGTGGCCGGCGTCTGTTCCTGCTCGGCGCCCTGGCCCAGTTGATCGGCGTGTTG
Source organism: Pseudomonas sp. SDO52101_S400 (assembly GCF_054071635.1). NCBI lineage: Bacteria > Pseudomonadati > Pseudomonadota > Gammaproteobacteria > Pseudomonadales > Pseudomonadaceae > Pseudomonas > Pseudomonas sp. SDO52101_S400. Next base: position 32,655 of record NZ_JBSVWF010000047.1, read on the forward strand.
TTGGGCTGGTCGGTGTTCGGGGTCAGATTCAACCTGACCACCACGCAAACCCAGGTCTGGGCGTGCCTGCCGATGCTCACTCTTTATCCGCTGGCACTGGGAATGGTCTGCTACAAACTGGCGATCAAACTCGCTGAACACAAACGCACCTTGAGCGCCCTGAGCCGCACCGACAGCCTCACCGGCCTGCTCAACCACGGCGCCTGGAAAGACCTGCTGCACCTGAAATTCCAGCAGTGCCGCGAGCACAACAGCCAGGCCACCCTGGCACTGATCGACATCGATCATTTCAAGGTGATCAACGACAGTTACGGGCACATCGTCGGCGACGCGGTGCTGCAACAACTGAGTCGCGAACTGAAATTCCTGCTGGATGAAAGTGAGCTGGCCGGGCGTTACGGCGGCGACGAGTTCTGCGTGATTCTGCCCAACCTGCCGCTGAGCAAAGCCGAAGCCCTGATGGAGCAACTGCGCCAGGCGCTGCATCAGTACCGCCATCCCGAGGTGCCCGAGTTGCGGGTCAGCCTGAGCATCGGACTGGCGCGTTTTCAACTGACCTGCCCGGATGCCCTCGACTGGCTGGATGACGCCGACAAAGCGCTGTACACAGCCAAACACACGGGGCGTAACACAATCTGCGTTGCGTTGAGCCGCTCCAGCGCCTGACAAAAGTTGTACAAGATCCTGGCAAATCACTTTCTTGTACAACCATACAAAGTTTGTATAAGATCTGGTTGTCAGCCTGGATGCTGGCACTATGAAGTCAACGCCGAACGTCGCCAGCATCTTCGGCCTGCCGCCGCGGGAACAGGGACAACACCTCTAGCCCTATTTCCGGAGCGCACCCAGCATGTTTTTCAATCGCCACAAGTCCGTCATCGACGACCTGCAACAAACCATCACCGAGCAATCCGGTTTGCTCGAAGCCATCGACCGCTCCATGGCTGTGATCGAATTCGATCTCGACGCGGTGGTGTTGCGCGCCAATGACAACTTTCTCAAGACCACGGGCTACACGGCAGCACAGGTGATCGGCCAGTCCCACCGCCAGTTCTGCCCGCCGGATTTTGCCCGCAGCAGTCAGTACACCGAGCTTTGGTCGAAGCTGAAAAACGGTCAGTTCCAGTCCGGCACCTTCGAGCGCATCGACAGCCAGGGCCGACCAATCTGGCTTGAGGCCAGTTACAACCCGATCAAGGATGCTTCAGGCCGCGTGGTGAAAGTGGTCAAGTACGCCATGGACGTCACCGCCAAGGTGCAGCAGGAAAGTGAAGCCAACGCCAAGTTGCAGGCCATCGACCGCGCCATGGCGGTGATTGAATTCGATCTCAATGGCAATGTTCTTACAGCCAATCAGAATTTTCTGACGCGCATGGGTTACACCCTCGCCGAACTCAAAGGTAAACATCACCGCTTGTTCTGCACCGCAGAGCTGGTCAACAGCAGCGAGTATCAGGATTTCTGGCGCCGACTGAATCAGGGTGAGCTCTTCCACGGGCAGTTCGAACGCGTCGACAAGCACGGGCGAACCGTCTGGCTGGAGGCCAACTACAACCCGGTCTACGACGCCGCCGGGCGTCTGTGCAAAGTGGTCAAATTCGCCTCGGACGTCACCGCCCGGGTCGAGCAGCACGAGCAGGATGCCCGCAGCGCCAGCGCCGCTTATCACATCTCCGTCGCTACCCGAAAAGTCGCCGAGCAAGGCACGCAAGTCATTCAGCAAGCGGCCAGCGAGATGCGCGAAATCGCCGATGACATCGCCCAATCGTCGACCCTGATCGCCCAGCTCGGCGAGCGCTCCGAGCAGATCACCGCCATCGTCAACACCATCCGCGCGATTGCCGACCAGACCAATCTGCTGGCACTCAACGCGGCAATCGAGGCGGCGCGGGCCGGTGAACAAGGGCGTGGTTTTGCGGTGGTGGCCGATGAAGTGCGACAACTGGCGGCCCGCACCAGCGGCTCGACAGCGGAGATTTCCAACATGATCGGCCTGATCCAGAGCGAAACCCGCCAGGCAATCAAGAGCATGGACGGCACCCGTGGGCGCGCCGCCCAAGGCGTCGAGCTGGCGGATCAGGCGGGGACGGTGATTCTGCAGATTCGTGACGGCGCCAGCGAAGCCGTGGAAGCGGTGAGCATGTTTGCCAACGAGCGTGCGCCGGGATAAGGCCAACACGGGCGACGCAGGGCTATAGTGACTCAACGTCCCAAGCCCTGCCGAGTCCGTCATGACCACCGAAAAAACCGAATCATCCAGCGCCCCTGTCGATCACCTGCGCTTTCATCGCCCCCACGCCCACCTCAATACAACCTTCGGTAACGACAAGTTTGCCTTGCGGGCCGAGGCGTTTGCGCGGTTCTTCGGCACGCCGACCTTCCTCGGCGCGCAAACCCTGATCGTTGTGCTCTGGGTGTGCCTCAACATATTTGGCGTCACCCACTTCGACGTTTATCCGTTCATTCTGTTGAACCTGGCGTTCAGCCTGCAATCGGCCTACGCCGCCCCGCTGATTCTACTGGCCCAGACCCGCCAGGCCGCGCGGGACAAGGCGCAATCGGACGCGGACGCGCAGCATCGCGAAGCTCTGGCCGTGGCCAACAGCGAGCGCCAGGTGCAGGCGGCGAAGAACACCGCGCAGTTGCTTGAGCTGCTGGAGCAGAACACCCGGCTCACCGAAATGACCAAGAACCTCACCGAACGCATCGAAGGCCTGACCCGCGAGTTGCACGATCACATGCGCCAGAACCCGCAATCCTGATCACGGCAAACGCAGCGCCCGCCCGAGTTCATCGAACAGCGTGACCACCGAGCGCAATGCTCGGCAGTCCGGGCGGGTCAGCAGCCACAGTGCGGTGTCGTAGCCGTGCAGCGGTTCGCTCAAGGCTTGCAGACCTTCGGTGATCAGAAAGTCCGGCAACGCCGCCACGCCGAGCCCGGCGCGTACCAGCTCCGTCACCGACAGCATGCTGTTGCAGCGATAGCCCGGCGTCACGCCCGGCAAGTGCTGGCGACGCCAGACGACAGTCGGGTGATCGGGCAGAAAATCGTCCGGGGCGATCCAGGTCAGTGCCGTCAGATCGGCCCCATCGGCATTGTTCAGATAACGCTCACTGGCGCAGACCCGGTAGGAAATCTTCGCCAGTTCCCGTCCGACCAGATGCTCCGGTGGTGTGCGCGTCAGGCGCACGGCGATATCGGCATCGCGGCGGCTGAGGTTGGCAAAGTCGTTGGAGGTGCTCAGTTCGATGGTCAGCGCCGGGTAGTTCGGCATGAACTGCGCGAGCGCCGGCAGCAGCAATCCTTGCAGCACAGAATCGGTACAGGTCAGGCGCACCGTGCCGCTGACCACTTCGCCGCCCTGCTCCACGCCGACTCGCGCCGCTTCCAGTGCCTGCTCGGCACGCTCGGCCTGCTCCGCCAAGGTCTGCGCGAGGCTGGTGGGCAGGTAACCGGCGCGGCTTTTTTCGAAGAGTTGTTGACCGAGCGCGGCTTCGAGGCGGCGCACGGCGCGAAACACCGTCGACACATCGACCTTCAACAGCTGTGAGGCCCGGGCCAGAGAGCCGCCACGCACCAGGGCGAGAATCAGCGCCAGATCCGGGAAGTCGAGCCGATAGTGCGTCGCTGCATTAATCACTTGGGGAAACGCCCATATTGAGTGCGTGAACGCCAATCTATAGTGAGCGTCATCCCTCAACAAGCACAGCGAACACTCATGGAATCCAGAGCCCTGCGCATCGCCCTGATCGGTGACTACGACCCGCAAGTCACCGCCCATCAAGCCATCCCCGTTGCCCTCGAGCTGGCGGCGGAACACATTCGCCGTCCCGTGGAATTCGAATGGCTGGCCACAGACCGGATTCACCTCGATACGCCGCTCGAAGGTTTCGATGGTTTCTGGTGTGTCCCGGCCAGCCCTTACAAGAGTGAGGCAGGTGCGTTGCGGGCCATTCGTTTTGCCCGCGAACAGCAGCGCCCCTTCCTTGGCACCTGCGGCGGTTTTCAACATGCCGTGCTGGAGTTTTCCCGCAACGTGCTGGGCTGGGCCGATGCCGAACATGGCGAAACCTCACCCGACTCCAGCCGCACGGTGCTCACGCCGCTGACCTGTTCGCTGGTGGAAGCGGTGGACAGCATCCATCTGGTGCCCGGTTCGTTGATCGCCAAGGCGTACGAAACATCGGAGATTCGTGAAGGTTATCGCTGCCGTTTTGGTGTGAATCCGCAGTTCGAACGTGAATTGCTGACCCATGACCTGCACGCCGTGGGTCACGATTCGGCAGGCGATCTGCGCGCCATCGAACTGAAAAACCATGTGTTCTTCGTCGCCACATTGTTCCAGCCGGAACGTGTAGCGCTCAAAGGGCAATTGACGCCACTGGTGCGGGCGTTCGTTGAAGCCTGTGTGGAGCAATCTCGATGAAGTCGGACAATGAGTGTTTCGCTGTGATCTTCACCTCGACCCGTACCGAGGGCGACAACGGCTATGCCGAAGCCTCCGAACGCATGATGCAACTGGTGGCCGAGCAACCGGGGTTTCTCGGCATCGATTCGATCCGGGGCGCGGACGGGGTGGGGATTACGGTTTCGTACTGGGAAAGCGAGGCGGCGATTCTGGCCTGGCGCGAGCATCCGGAACACCGGGTGATTCAGGCACGTGGGCGGGCTGAGTGGTATTCGGCATTTCATACGCGGGTGTGTCGGGTGGAGCGGGAATATCGGTTTGCTCTGTGAGTATTGAGGCGGGCTCACTGGCCCCTTCGCGGGCAAGCCCGCTCCCACAGGGTACTGCGTTGTTCTCAAGATCACGCGGTACCTGTGGGAGCGGGCTTGCTCCGGGCGGCGTTCCGACGAAGAGGCCAGGACAGTCACGCCAGAACCTCAGCCCTTGACCAGACTGCGCACCGCCACAATCTCCGGCACTTCGCGCTTGCTCATGTAAACGCGCAGCGGCTCGGTGATGTTGATCCGGTCATCGATGTGCTGATCGAGCAGCAACTGGATCAACTCGCGCTTGAGGGTCATGGTCTGTTCGGTGGCCGGGGCCCAGACGAATTCGCTGGCGGGAATGATGCCGTCATCGGCCACGTCCATGCCGAACGAATCTTCGCTGAAACGCACGATGTACTGGCCGGTCTTGCGATTGAGGCCGACAAAGCCTTTGAGGTCGTCGGCCGCCTGGCAGATGAGTTGGGATGTGATGCGCATGGTAAACCTCACAAGAGTGGTCAAAGGTTTACACGCAGGGCATTGGGGCACACCCTCTGCAGGGGTGGTTGCCGTGGCCAAGCGTACTGCAAACAAACGCACAAAAGTGCGGAAATTTTCGCTTTCAGTACGTTTATGTCGGTCTTGCGATAGCAGGTTTTCGTTTGAGTTGCTAAAAGGGACATCTTCGAAAATACCTGCGAAAGGACCTCGACATGCCCGCCACGTTTACCAAAAGCGCTCTGCTGCTGAGCCTGATGCTCGGCCTCGGCCAGGCCCATGCCGCCACCCAGCCAAGCCCTGTTGCACTCGCTGCCTCGGAGGGCATTCCGCACCCGGCCGTGATCGCCCACCGTGGCGCGTCCTTCGACGCCCCGGAATCCACCGCCGCCTCCTACAAACTGGCCCGCGACCTGGGCGCCGATTACCTGGAAATGGACCTGCAGCGCAGCAAGGACGGCGTGCTGTTCGCCCTGCACGACAACAATCTGCAACGCACCACCGACGTCGCCAGCAAGTTCCCGGATCGCAAGGACAGCCCGGCCAACGCCTTCACCATGGCCGAACTGAAAACCCTCGATGCCGGCAGCTGGTACAACAAGGCTTACCCGGATCGCGCGCGCCCGTCCTACGTCGGCCTGAAGATTCTGACCCTGGACGAAATCATCGACATCGCCCAGGCCAACCCGCAGCACAAGCCTGGCCTGTACATCGAGACCAAGGAACCGCAACTGTTCCCCGGCATCGAGCACGACCTGAAGGAAAAACTCCAGGCCCGTGGCTTGCTGATCCCGGCCGGCGCCAAGCAGCCAAAAGACGCCACCAGCGTCGGTGCAGGCAACGGTAAAGTGATTCTGCAAACCTTCGAGAAAAACAGCCTCGAACTGCTGCAAAAGGAAATGCCGCAGGTGCCGAAGATCCTGTTGCTGTGGGTCGGCGAAGGCAGCATCGAGCCGAAATCCAAAGTGACATTTGCCGACTCCGGCGAGAAGGACAAAAACGTTTTCTACGGCAAGCAAGAGCCGAAATCCGAAGCTGAATTCAAGCAATGGATCGACTATGCCAAGGCTCAGGGTGCCATCGGTACCGGCCCGTCGGCCAAGCTGACCCACGGCGGCGATCAGAGTTATTCGGATCTGGTTCAGCCATGGATGAACAAGTACACCCACGACAAGGGCATGCTGGTGCACGTCTACACCGTCGATGAGCCGGTGGACTACGAGAAAGTCATGGCTGCAGGTGTCGACGGCATCTTCACCAACCGCGCCAGCGAACTGCTGAAGTTCTACAAACGCCCGGCCGCCGCCAGTGTGGATCAGGTGTTGAAGAACAACGGTTTCTGATCCGTAAATCGGGGCGTCAGTATTGCGAGCAGGCTCGCTCCCACAGGGAGTCCGGCCTGCTCGCTGTGTTTTAAGGGTGAATTAAGTTGGGGTCATTAACCTGAACTCACTTGAACGAATCACCCAAAGGAATAACCGATGAAAACCCTGACTGCCCTGTTTACCGCTGCCGCCCTGACCCTCACCGCTGGCCTGGCCCAGGCTGACGTTCGTGTTGATCAGATCCCTGAGCTGGTCAAGTCCGGCAAGATCAAATCGCTGGAATCGATGAACGAACAAGCGCTGAAACTGCATCCGGGCGCGACCATCACTGACACCGATCTGGATAATCATTTCAATGGTTATGAGTATGAAGTCGAACTGAAAACTGCTGATGGCAAAGAGTTCGATGTGGACTTCGACGCGACCACCGGCAAGGTGCTGAGCAACAAGCAAGACACTTGATTGGCTGATAAAACAAAGCCGCATGACTTTTGGGTTGTGCGGCTTTTTTGTGTCTGTAGTTTGACGGAACTCTTGCGGCGCCTGTGAGATTTACCCCCTCACCCCAGCCCTCTCCCCCAGGGGGGCGAGGGGGAAAGGGAGCAGATCTCCATAGGTTTCAAAAACTGAGGTCAACTTAGAACTGTCAGGTCGGCGCACCTCTAACATTCAACTCCGCCTGTACCCTTCCGATGTATTGGGAGGGCCAGGGCGAAGGGAAAGGGAGCTGATCGGGGGATTTTATGCACCTGAGTTCGACACAAGATTTTCAGGTCGATGTATCTAGCAAAAACACCTCGGTCGGTCCCCTCTCCCTTTGGGAGAGGGCTAGGGTGAGGGGGAAGGTTTCACGCGGTCGTGCTGACCAGCGAGCCAGACGTACTCGAATCAGAATCCTGCAACGCCGCCAACAACGCCGCCGTCGCCGTCTGCAACGAAGCCGAAGTTGTCGCAATCTGCGACTGCGCAGCCGCAACATCCGCCGCCTTGGCATCCTGACTTTCCTGCTTGGCCTGGGCCGCTTGCAGCGCTTGCTGTTGTTCCTGCAATTGCTTTTGCAGCTCGGCGATCTGCTTGCGCAGTTCCTTCACGGTATCCGATTCATCACTGCTGGAACTGCTGTCCCCCGACGGTGCAGCACCGCCGCCCGCCGCCACTTTACTGGTGTCAGCTTTCACACTGGTGCTGGCCGCCGCAGTGGTCGACGTGTCGTCGCCCGTGTCGGCAATCGATGTTTTGCTGGTAGGGGTGGTGACGGTCTGATTGATCGAAACAGAGGTGATGCTGACCATGGGAAATCTCCAATGACGGTTATGAATAACCGGCCATCGGCGATGCACACATGAATTTGAGATCGACTGTGTACCGACTCGGTAACCGGGCCGGTACACAGTCGCTGGCGGGTCAGACGCTCAGGCGAGCGGTGACGTCGTTGAGTTGCCCGGACAGGCCGTGCAGGTTCTGGCTGGCGCTTTCGGTGCGCTGCACGTTGTCGAGGTTGGTGCTGGCGATCGAGGTGATCTCGGTCAGGTTGCGCGAGATGTCTTCGGCCACCGAAGTCTGCTCTTCGGCCGCCGTGGCGATCTGACGGTTCATGTCGCGGATCGCTTCCACTGCATGGGTGATGCGCTCGAGCATGGCGCCGGCCTGGGTCACTTGCTCGACGCTTTCGTCGCTGCGGGTCTGGCCGCTGTCGATGGCGTGGGCCGCATCCACCGCGCCGGTCTGCACGCTCTGGATGATCTGGTTGATCTCGATGATCGACTCCGCCGTACGCTGCGCCAGGTTGCGCACCTCATCGGCCACCACCGCGAAACCACGCCCGGCTTCACCGGCCCTGGCCGCTTCGATGGCCGCGTTGAGCGCCAGCAGGTTGGTCTGCTCGGCGATGCCGCGAATCACTTCCAGCACCTTGCCGATGCGACCACTGTCGGCTTCCAGACGACGGATCACCGTGGCGGTGTTGGCGATTTCACCGCGCATCTGGGTGATGCTGTGGATAGTGCTCTGCATGACCTTCTCGCCCTGTTGGGCGGACTGGTCGGCATCGTCGGCAGCACGCGCCGCGTCGGCCGCATGACGGGCGACTTCCTGGGCGGTGGCGGACATTTCGTTCATCGCCGTGGCCACCTGATCGGTGCGGTTGAACTGCTCGTTGGTGCCGCCGGCCATGACGGTGGCGATGGCGTTCAACTCGCCGCTGGCGCTGTCCAGGTCCTTGGCGCTGCGCTGCAGATGGTTGAAGGTTTCGGCGAGGAAATCGCGCAGGGTGTTGGCCGCGGCGGCCAGGTTGCCCAACTCGTCCTGACGGTCGCTGGACACACGCTCGACCAGACGGCCCTTGCTCAATTGGGTGACGTAGTCGATGAGTTTGCGGATCGGCTCGACCAGGTTGCGGTTAACCAGCCACAGGCTCAGCAAACCGATCAACAGACCGGACGCGAGCATCACCAGAATCCCCAGCAACACGGTGCGATCAGCGCTGGCACTGATCAGCGCCGACTGTTCGGTGCCCTGCTTGCGCAGTTCGGCCACCAGTTCGCTCATCTGGTCGCTGGCGGCGCGGTCGACGCCTTTGACGGCGACGTCGCCAGCGGTCGGGTCGGCACCGGCGGCCACGTAGGCATCACGACCTTTCTGGTACGCGCTGCCGAGCAGGCGGTGTTCTTCACGCAGACGTTCGATGCGGGTTTTCAGCGCAGGCTCGAGGCCTTTCTGATTGGCCAGTTCACCGAGGATGTTCTGTACATCGCGCTGGCGATCTTCGAACTGGCCCCAGTACTTGGCCAGGTCCGCCGGTTGTTTACCGCGCAGCAGGACGTTTTTCCACTCCTGCACCTGCACCTTGAATTGCAGGTTGGCTTCGTCGATCAGTTGCGACGTGTGCAAGGGGCCGGCGATCAACTGGCTGTAGTTCTGCACGCCGTTGGACAGGAAATGAAAGCAAGCCAGCGCGATCAACAGCATCGCCAACAGACTGCCGCTCAGCAGGGCGAGAATTTGCGCTCTCAGGGATTTTTGCAACATCGCAGGTACTCATGACAGGGATGAGGCACGTCCGGTAAGACGTGAATTGTGGCCGGACATCCGTGTCGGCGAACCTTGGCTCATGGCCGAAGGCGCGCAACCTAACTCATGCGTGATCGGCGTGCCAGAGGGCTTCTTGAGAAATATCCGACCGCCGGTAAGGCATTGATTCTGACGTCATTTACCTGTCACCAAAACGTCACACCGCATTGCAATGATGCGGCTCAGGTGAATCTGCAAATCCCGCGACAGACGCCCTCCTCCCAGCGAGACTTCATGAACCACAGCCTCGATATCAGCCATCGCGATCCAGACCTGTTCGGCCTGCTCTACGGTTTTCGTTTTCGTCCCGGAGAGCGTGGTCGCGAAGTCGACTCGGCGACTGCATTGCGCTGCCTGCAAGACGATAGCGACAGCGATGAGTTTCTCTGGCTGCACCTGAACCTGGCCCACGCCGCGTGCGAGCGCTGGATGAAAAGCCATCTGCAATTGCCCGAAGAGTTTTTCGAGGCGCTGCATGAAGGCTCGCGCTCGACCCGCATCGAACATGTGGACTCGGCACTGCTGGCGGTGGTCAACGACGTGGTGTTCAACCTCAGCAGCATGGTGTCGTCGGACGTGTCGACGCTGTGGGTCTGCGTGCGCAGCAAACTGATCGTCAGTGCGCGCCTGCAACCGCTGCACTCGGTGGACAAGCTGCGTTCGTCGGTGAAGGCCGGCGAGTGCTTTCGCTCGCCGTCGGAATTGCTCGTGCACCTGCTGCGCGACCAGGGTGAAGTGCTGACCCAGATCGTGCGCAAGACCAGCATGAGCGTCGATCAGGTCGAGGACGAGTTGCTGTCCTCGCGACTGTCGACCAACCGCGCCGAACTCGGCGCCAACCGTCGGGTGCTGGTGCGCCTGCAACGGCTGCTGGCGCTGGAGCCAGGCTCGCTGCTGCGCCTGCTCAACCGACCGCCGCCCTGGTTGCAGAAGGAGGACGTGAAGGAGCTGCGCAAGTCCACCGAGGAGTTTGCGCTGATCATCAACGACCTCACAGCCCTCGGCGAGCGGATCAAGCTGTTGCAGGAAGAGATCGCCGCCAACCTCAACGAGCAGAGCAACCGCACGCTGTTCACCCTGACCGTGGTCACGGTGCTGGCGCTGCCGATCAACATCATTGCCGGTTTCTTCGGCATGAACGTCGGCGGCGTGCCGCTGGCCACCGATCCGGAAGGGTTCTGGATTCTGGTGGCGCTGGTGGCCACGTTCACCGTAATCGCCGGACGCTGGGCGTTTCGCAAGCGCGGGGATTACTGAGCGCTGCCGAGCGCCGACACGCTCGTTCCCACGCTCGGCGTGGGAATGCATCAGGTGACGCTCTGCGTCACAGGGACGCGGAGCGTCCCGGGCGGCGTTCCCACGCAGAGCGTGGGAACGATCAGTCAGAAGACCAGCGGCGCGGCTAATCCGCCAAACACTGATCTGTCGCAGTCTCTCTGTAATATTTAGCAACGATCATGGGCAACACTCCTTCCCCCGCTCAGGATTGTCCTCCCATGGCTACTCCCTCCCTGACCGCCAGCCCGGCCTCCGCTGCAAGTGGCAGGCCGGCGCTCGACAAGAAAACCGGCCCCTTCACCTACGTCGTGTTCTTCGCCGTGCTGGCGATGGGGATGCTGTTCACCGCCTACAGCCTGATGCACGACATGCACGAACTCGGCACGGTGGTCACCACCTGGACGCCGTTCCTGCTGCTCGGCGTGGCGCTGTTGATTGCGCTGGGCTTCGAGTTCGTCAACGGATTCCACGACACCGCCAACGCCGTGGCCACGGTGATCTACACCCACTCGCTGCCGCCGAACGTGGCCGTGGTGTGGTCGGGTTTCTTCAACTTCCTCGGGGTACTGCTTTCGAGTGGCGCGGTGGCGTTCGGCATCATTGCGCTGTTGCCGGTGGAGCTGATTCTGCAAGTCGGCTCGTCCGCCGGTTTCGCGATGATCTTCGCCCTGTTGATCGCAGCGATCCTGTGGAACCTCGGCACCTGGTGGCTGGGCCTGCCGGCTTCGTCGTCGCACACGCTGATCGGTTCGATCATCGGCGTCGGCGTAGCGAATGCCCTGATGCACGGTCGCGATGGCACCAGCGGTGTGGACTGGACTCAGGCGACCAAGATCGGTTACGCACTGCTGCTGTCGCCGCTGGTGGGCTTCGGTTGCGCGGCGCTGTTGCTGCTGGCCCTGCGCGCCTTCGTCAAGAACCGCTCGCTGTACAAAGCCCCGGAAGGCAACACCCCGCCGCCGTGGTGGATTCGCGGTTTGCTGATCCTGACCTGCACCGGCGTGTCATTCGCCCACGGTTCCAACGACGGCCAGAAAGGCATGGGCCTGATCATGCTGATTCTGGTTGGCACCCTGCCGATGGCTTATGCGCTGAACCGCACCATGCCGGCGGATCAAGCGTTGCAGTTCGCCGCCGTGGCTGAAGTCACCCAACAGGCGCTGGTGAAAAGCGCCCCGCTGCCGGCCCCGGCCGATCCGCGTCCGGTGCTCTCGGATTACGTGCGCAGCAAGCAAGCCACGCCGCAACTGGTTCCGGCCCTCGCCGCACTGACCGGTCATATCGGTGAAGAAGTGAAAGGCTACGGTTCGCTGTCGAAAGTCCCGGCCGAGGCCATGGGCAACGTGCGTAACGACATGTACCTGGCCAGCGAAACCATTCGCCTGATGGACAAGAACAAGGTCGGCACCTTCGACGCCGACACCACCAACAAACTGCAACTGTTCAAGCAGCAGATCGACAACGCCACACGGTTCATTCCGCTGTGGGTGAAGATCGCCGTGGCGATTGCGTTGGGGCTGGGCACCATGGTCGGCTGGAAGCGAATCGTGGTCACGGTCGGCGAGAAGATCGGCAAGACCCACCTGACCTACGCCCAGGGCGCCTCGGCGGAAACCGTGGCGATGCTGACCATCGGCGCCGCCGACATGTTCGGTCTGCCGGTGTCGACCACTCATGTGTTGTCCTCGGGCGTGGCCGGGACCATGGTCGCCAACGGTGGCGGCTTGCAGATGAAGACCATCCGCAATCTGCTGATGGCGTGGGTGCTGACCTTGCCGGCGGCGATTGTGCTGTCGGGCAGCCTGTATTGGCTGTTCACCCAGATTTTCTGATTAACCGGAATCCCTGTGAGAGCCTTTGCTCCCACAGGGATTTGCGGCAGAAATCAGAGTGTCGAGCGAATCAACTCCCCCAGCCAGTCCATGAACACCCGCACCCGCAACGGCAGATGCCGCTGCCTGGCGTACAACAGTGAAATGCCCATCGCCGGCGCGGTGTATTGCGGCAGCACCGTCACCACCTCACCGGTGTCCAGATAGGTATTCATGCCTGTACGCGGCACCTGGATCAGACCGAATCCACCCAGGCACGCCGACTCGTACGCATCGGTGCTGTTGACCGTCACGCTGCCGGCCATTGGCAAGCGGTGAACCTGCCCATTCTGCTCGTAGACAAACCCTTCCGATCGCGAACCCAGCACACCGACGTAGTGCACCAGCCGATGCTGCGCCAGATCCTCCAGCGTCTGCGGCACGCCGTAGCGCTCGAGATACGCGGGGCTGGCGCAGTTGATCATGCTGAAATCCCCCAGATGCCGCGCCACCACCGACTGATCGGGCTGCGCGCCGATGCGCACCACGCAATCGAAGCCTTCGGCGAGCAGGTCGACCCGGCGATCGGTGCTGCTGATTTCCAGCTCCAGGTTCGGATGGCGGGCCATGAATTCCGGCAGCTTCGGCATGATCAGCCGCCGCGACAGAATGTTCGGCATGTCGACCCGGATCCGCCCGGTCAGCGACGCTTCGTCCTGACGGAACAGGTTCTCGATTTCGTCCATGTGCGACAGCAGATCCTTACTGCGCTCATACAGCGCGAGGCCGTCCTGAGTCGCCTGGACCTTGCGCGTGGTGCGTTGCAGCAGGCGCGTGCCGAGCAGGGTTTCGAGCGCTTGGACCTGTTCCGACACCGTCGAACGCGGCAGCCCCAGACTCTCCCCCGCCATCGTAAAACTCGACAGTTCGCTGACCCGGACGAAGGTGCGCAGCAGTTCCAGTTTGTTCATGGGCCACCTTTTGATTGTTCGGACATACCGACCAGTGATTCCGGTTTCAGTCTGTTTATCACCTCACGGCGGATAAATAAACTGGGCCCCATCAACCGTCACTGCCCTCGAGGAAGACCCATGAACCGCAAAATCGCATTGATCACCGGTGCCAGCCGTGGCCTCGGCAAGAACGCCGCCCTGCACCTCGCCGCGCAAGGCGTGGACATCATCGGCACCTACAACAGCCGCGCCGATGAAGCGCAATCGCTGGTCGAGGAATTGAAAAATCTCGGTGCCAACGCCGTGATGCTGCAACTGGATGTCGGTCGCAGCGAAGGCTTTGCCGATTTCGCCGTGCGGGTCGAGCAGGCGTTGCAACAGCTCGGGCAGCCGCGCTTCGATTTCCTGATCAACAACGCCGGGATTGGCGTGCATGCGTCCTTCGCCGAAACCACGCCTGCGCAGTTCGACCTGCTGATGAACGTGCAATTGAAAGGGCCGTTCTTCCTGACTCAGCAACTGCTGCCGCTGATCAACGATGGCGGGCGGATCATCAACATCTCCAGCGGCCTGGCCCGTTTCACCCTGCCGGGTTATGCGGCCTATGCGGCGATGAAAGGCGCGATGGAAGTGCTGACCCGTTATCAGGCCAAGGAGCTGGGCGCGCGACAGATCGCCGTGAATATCCTGGCACCGGGCGCCATCGAAACCGACTTCGGCGGCGGCGCAGTACGCGACAATTCGGCGCTGAACGCGATGGTCGCCAGCAACACCGCGCTGGGTCGTGCCGGTCAGCCGGATGACATTGGCGGTGCACTGGCGTTGCTGCTGTCGCCGGGGGCGCAGTGGATCAACGGTCAGCGGATTGAAGCGTCGGGCGGGATGTTTCTGTAAGCCCGAACAAAGTCCGGACAAAAAAATCGCAGCCCTCGCAGGCTGCGATTTTTTGTTTTCAGTTCTGGCAGACGCTGCGCATCACCAGCCGCTCGCGCACCACGTCATAACCCCAGTGATACACGTAGGTGTACGGCAGGAAGAACAGCAGCACGCCGATGTCGAGCAGGAACGCCTGCCACAGGCTGACCGACAACCACCAGGCAATCAGCGGCACGCCCATCACGATCAAACCGCCCTCGAACAGCAGCGCGTGCGCCACCCGTATCCAGGCGTTGTGGGCGATGTTCCAGCGTTTGAGCAGGCGGTCGAAGAAGCCGTTGAACACCACGTTCCAGCCCAGGGCCAGCAACGCGATGGCAATGGTGACGGCGCCCATTTCGACCAGCGGTTTGCCCATGATCCACGCCAGCAGCGGAGTGCAGATCAGAATTGCCAAGAGTTCGAAACCGATGGCCTGGAAGATACGTTCAGTGATGGATTTGTTGGCAGTCATGGCCGAAGTCCTCTGTGAAGATGGTTGCCATGATCCAGCACCACACCGATACTTCATAACCAATAACCATCGATAAAGGCGATAGTTCATGGCGTCTCAGGAAGTGTTGCTGGCGTTTGTCCAGGCGGCGACTCAAGGCTCTTTTTCGGCGGCGGCGCGCAAACTCGGGCGCAGTCAGTCGACGGTGAGTGCGTCGGTGGCGAGCCTTGAGATTGATCTGGACCTGATCCTGTTCGACCGCAGCAGCCGCAAACCGACCCTGACCCCGGCCGGCCACGTGATGCTGCAACGGGCCGAGGCGATTCTGTCGGCCACCAGTCGCCTGGAAATGACCGCCCGGCAATTGGCCCAGGGCGTCGAGCCGAAACTCACGGTGGCGATTTCCGACACTTATCAGTCCGACCGCTTCGAAGCCGCATTGGTGGGCTTCGAGCAACGCTATCCGGATCTGGAGCTGGAATGCCTGATCGCCGAGTGCGATGACCTGATCGAACTGGTGCAACGGGGTCGAGCGCATCTGGCATTCGCCGAGATGCAGGACAACTACCCGCCGGATCTGGCGACCGCGACTGTCGCCGAACGTACTGAAATTGCTTTATTCGTCGGTCGTAACCATCCTTTGGCGGCACTGGAATCCGTCGATCAAACGGTCCTAGAGCAACATCGCGAACTGCGCCTGGCCACCATCGTCAACCCCTACGACAGTCGCGGCAAGGGTCGGGTATGGTCGGCGCCGAGTTATCTGATGCTGCTGGAAATGGCCGAAAAAGGCTTCGGCTGGGCACCGCTGCCGCGCTGGCTGGTGGAGCGTTTCGGCAATGATTTGCTGGTTGAGCTGAAGGTGCGCGGCTGGCCGAAACCGGTGTTCGTCGATGCGCTGTGGTCGCGGCTGTACCCGCCGGGGCCGGCGGGGAGTTGGTTGCTCAGCAAAATGCTGGAATAGCTCAGGCGGCTTCGATCGCTGCCGGGCGATTGACCTGAAAATATTCGTGCAACCCACGCATCGTCGGTAACTCCAGCGCCTGCGCCGCATAACACAATCCCACCCGCCGGGTCGGCGCCGGAAGGTGCAGCGCGCGCACGACGATGCGTTCATGCCCGCTGACCAGCGACTGCGGCAACATCGCCACACCAACACCCGCCGCCACCATGTGCAACGCCTGTTGCAATGAACCGGCATGCCCCGCCACCACTTCCGGCGAGCGTCCGTACAGCGCCATCAACCGCTGATGCGAAGGATGTTGCGGGCAGGTGATCCAGTCCTCGATCGGCGCCCAGCCGGCCTGCGCGTTGGCCATCGGATGATCGAGGGGCAGCGCCATCACATAGGACTCTTCCCACAGCGGCAAGAACAGTTCGTCCTCGCAGCACATTTCCTCGACCGCCAACCGACCATCGCCGTGACAGCCCTCCTCCAGCGTCAGCAGCAAATTGGGCAACGCCTGATGAGCCATGCGCACAAAGGCTTCGATGTGACAGGCGGCGATGTCGCCCTCGATGCCGAGGGTCAGCGGCGCGCGGTTTTCGCGGCCGCGAAACATCCGGCTCAGTGCCTCGGACTCGGCCACCATCCGTCGTGCCTGCGGGTACAGAAGACGCGCTTCGTCGCTGACTTCCACACCACGGGGCTGACGCACAAACAGCGTCGCGCCGAGTTCTTCTTCCAGCTGTTTGATGGTCACCGATAGCGTGGGCTGGCTGATGAACAGCCGTTGCGCGGCAGCGGTGATATTGCGTTCCTCGAACACGGCGAGGAAGGCTTTGAGATGGCGGATATCCATAGGAGATTCCGATAGCAGACAGAGGAATAAGGCATTTTTCAGCCTCCAGCGGGCTAAATATACTGCGTCACGAATCTGGTTATTTGTTTTTCTTATCTCAGGAGTTCAACCATGAGCAAGCCTTTGATCATCATCACCGGCGCCAGCTCGGGCATCGGCGAAGCCACCGCCCGCCGCTTGAGCGCTGCCGGCCATCCGCTGCTGTTGCTGGCGCGGCGCATCGAACGCCTCGAAGCACTGGCACTGCCGAACACCCTCAGCCGCCGCGTCGACATCACTGACCGCGCTGCGTTGCTGGCCGCTGTGGCCGAGGCTGAAGCGCAGTTCGGCCCGGCCGATGCGCTGATCAACAACGCCGGGGTGATGCTGCTGGGCGAGATGAGCAAACAGGACCCGGCGCAGTGGGACCAGATGCTCGACGTCAACGTAAAAGGCCTGCTCAACGGCGTGCACGCGGTGGTTGCCGGGATGATCGAGCGCAAGCACGGCACGATCATCAACGTCAGCTCGGTGGCCGGGCGCAAGACGTTCCCGAACCATGTGGCGTATGTCGGGACCAAGTTTGCGGTGCATGGGTTGTCGGAAAACCTGCGTGAAGAGCTGTCGCCGCATAACGTGCGGGTGACCACAATTGCGCCGGGTGCGGTGGAGACCGAATTGTTGAGCCATACCACGGATGAGGCGATCAAGACCGGGTATCAGGCCTGGAAGCAGGACATGGGTGGGACGGTGTTGAGTGCCGAGGATGTGGCGACGGCGATTGCCTATGCGTATGGGCAGCCGCAGGGGGTTTGCATTCGGGAGATTGTGATGGCGGCTACTCGGCAGCAGGCCTAAAGCCGAAAGACAAAATCAAAAGCACCCTCACCCTAACCCTCTCCCGGGGGGAGAGGGGACTGACCGCAGTGTCTTGCGTCATACATCGACCTGAAATACCGAGTCGATTATGGATTCACAGCAATTCGCTGACGACAGCGCCGAGGTGTCTGATGCGATACGCCGACCTGAAAGATCTGGTGGATTATGGATTCACATCGAACCGTTCAGGTCGGCGTATCTCTCCAATATCCCCGGATCGGTCCCCTCTCCCTTCGGGAGAGGGCTAGGGTGAGGGCAAGCGATCCAGAGCCGAAAGCCGCGCCTCGATAAACCGCCGCTCAGGCTCTTGCCGGGTCAGTTCCAAGGCTCGCCGATAAGCCACCCGAGCCTCCTCAACCCGCCCCAACTGCCGACAAAACTCCGCCCGCGCCGAATGCGCCAGGTGATAATCCTGCAACTCCCCGCGCTCCAGAATTCCTTCGATCAAGGTCAACCCCGCCAGCGCCCCGTCACGTTTGGCCACCGCCACCGCCCGGTTCAACTCGATGACCGGCGACGGCACTGCCCGCAACAACACGTCATACAGCCCGACGATCTGCTCCCAATCCGTCTCCCCCGCCGTCGGCGCTTCGGCATGCACCGCCGCAATCGCCGCTTGCAGGCAGTACGGCCCGAAGCGCCCGGTGGTCAGCGCCCGCTCCACCAGATCGCAGCCTTCGGCAATCAACTCGGCATTCCACACACTGCGATCCTGATCATCGAGCAAAATCAGTTCACCATCGGGCGATGAGCGCGCCGACCGTCGCGATTCATGCAGCAGCATCAACGCCAGCAACCCCATGACTTCCGGATCTGGCAGCAACTCCAGCAGCAACCGCCCGAGGCGGATCGCCTCGCGGGTCAGGTCTTCGCGGGTGACCTGGGCGCCGCCGGACGCCGAGTAGCCTTCGTTGAACACCAGGTAAATCACCCGCAACACACTATCGAGGCGTTCGGGCAATTCGCTCAGGCTCGGGACTTGATAAGGGATTTTCGCGTCGCGGATCTTCGCCTTGGCCCGCACGATGCGCTGGGCAATCGCCGCCGGGGCCGAGAGGAATGCGCGGGCGATTTCTTCAGTGGTGAGGTCGCAGACTTCACGCAGGGTCAGCGGCACTTGCGCGTCCGCCGCCAGCGCCGGGTGGCAGCAGGTAAAGATCAGGCGCAGGCGATCGTCTTCCACGTCTTCGGCGTCCCATTCGGACTGCTCCAGCTCTTCGAGCTGCGCCAGCAACAACGGCTGCGAGGCCTTGAACCGTGCCCGACGGCGCAACACGTCGATGGCTTTGAAGCGCCCGGTGGACACCAGCCACGCGCGCGGATTGTCCGGCACGCCATCGCGCTGCCAGCGCTCGACCGCGACGAAGAAGGCCTCGTGCAAGGCCTCTTCGGCAAGGTCGAAATCGCCGAGCAAGCGGATCAGAGTCGCGAGGATCCGCCGCGAGTCTTCGCGATAGACCTGCTCGACCCGCGCCCTGACCTCAGACATTCAACTGCCGCACGGGACGCACTTCGACACTGCCGACCCGGGCCGCCGGAATGTTGCCGGCGACCTGGATCGCTTCGTTGAGGTCCCGCGCATCGATCAGGTAGAAGCCGGCCAACTGTTCCTTGGTCTCGGCGAACGGGCCGTCGGTGATCGACAACTTGCCGTTGCGCATGCGCACCGTGGTGGCGGTCTGCACCGACTCCAGTGCTTCGGCGGCGACCATCCGGCCACTGCCCTGGATCGACTCGGCGTAGGCCCAGCATTCGGCGTCTTCCGGGCTGTCGGGCGACGAATGCAGCAGACGCTCATCGCTATAGACCAGGCATAAATACTTCATGGCGTTCTCCTGAATCGGACGGATCAACTATGGCTGAAGATCAGGGTTTCGCATCGAACAGGGTCGAGCCAGTCATCGGATCGAACGGCGCCGACCAGTGTTCGTGGGCAATTTTCCACGCCCCGCCGACCAGCCGGTAGCAGGCGGTGGCGCGCATCCAGCAACTCTGGGTTTCGCCCTTGTCATTGGTGCCGCCGCAGTTGGCGACCCAGTGGGCGAAGGCGATGTTGTCCCCGGTCTCGATGGCGATTTCGTGGAATTCGAAGATGTGCGGGCCAGGGCACATTTCCATGCAGGCCACCCAGTGGGCGCGGTAGGCCTCCTTGCCCTTGAATTGCAGAGCCTTGATGGCATCAAACGAAAGGATGTCGTCGGCGTACAGGGTCATGACCTTTTCCACGTCCTTGGTCATGACGGCCTGCCGGTAGGTGTCGATGATGGCTTGAATCTGCGCTTGCGTACTCATGGGTTTTCTCCCTGGTTTTTGTTGTGAAGACACCCTTTGTCGTTCGGCGATTGGCCGGATCGACAGTTGAAACAAAAAAATTCCGAAGAAGACAAAGTCGCTAGAATCCGGGACTCAACTTTGTAGGAAAAAGGAAATTCCCGTGTCAGCCCGACTCGTGCCTTACGAAAGCCTGAACGCCACACAACGCCAACAGGTCGAGGCCATTGAAATCCACGCCGAGCAGATCAAATTCTCCGGCGACATCCACGGCGCCCTGCACACCCTGCTGTCGAAACCCGGCCCCGGCGTGAAAGGTTTTGCGCTGCTCGCCGAAGACGTGCCGGTGGCCTTCCTGCTGCTCAAGCGACCGCCGGTCCTGCCAGAGTGGGCCGATGAACACAGCGCTACCCTGCATGCCTTGCAGGTCGATCATCGGGCCCAAGGCAAAGGTTACGGCAGGGCCTGCCTGCTGGCGCTGCGGGACGTTGCGCGCCAGGCCTGGCCGGAAATCAAAGGGCTGGAACTGTCGGTGGATGCCGACAACGACGCCGCGATTGCGCTGTACGCCAAGTACGGTTTCGTCGACAGCGGCGAAGCGTACAAGGGTCGCATCGGTTACGAACGGCGCATGGGACTGTTCTTCTAATCATCGAGGGAGCAACGATGATCGACTCAATCGAAGCACTGGAAGCTATTTACGGATTGCCTCACGAGCGGGCAGTGCGCAAGCAGATCGGGTTTCTCAACGAGGACTATCAAGCGATGGTCCGGGTCTCGCCGCTGGTGATTGTCAGCTCGGTGGGCGCCGATGGCATCGACGGTTCTCCGCGCGGGGACGCACCGGGATTTGTGCGGATCATTGACGAGCGCACCCTGGCCCTGCCGGATCGCCCGGGCAACAACCGCATCGATACCCTGCGCAACGTGTTGCACGATCCGCGGGTGTCGCTGCTGTTCATCATTCCGGGGATTGGCGAGACGTTGCGGGTCAACGGTACGGCTACCATCAGCGCTGATCCCGAGTTACTGGAAAGCTTCGCGGTGAACGACAAACCGGCGCGCACGGTGTTGTTGGTGACGGTGGAGGCGGCGTTCTTTCATTGCTCGAAAGCGTTTGTGCGTTCGGATGCCTGGAATCCTGAAACGCACTTGCCACGCTCGGCGCTGCCGACGGCGGGTGCGTTTCACAAGCGTCTGAATGATGGGCAGTTTGATGCCGAGGCCTATGATCGCGAGGCCCCGAAGCGAGTGCTCGACACGCTGTACTGACCAAAACTTGCAAACACCATTTTCCCTTGTGGGAGCGGGCTTGCTCGCGAAGGCGGTGGGTCAGTCAAACTA
>NZ_JBSVWF010000048.1:0-51831 GCF_054071635.1 Pseudomonas sp. SDO52101_S400
TTGAGAAATGCGTCGTAGCGACTGACGCCTTCGCGGGCAAGCCCGCTCCCACAGGAATTGCATATTCCTGACAGATTGATGAATAGCCAACATGCCACTGTTTCCGTGAAGCCACGATGCAGGCAAGATGAAGCTCTGCAAGTCAGAACACAGGAAGCTGATCGTGACCGAAGCGTTTATTGTCGTTCAAACCGCCGAACAAGCCGTGGATCGTCTGGCCGAGCTGCATGAGCGGGCCACCACGGCGCTGAACTCGGCGCTCAAGCGTTATCTCAAGGATCGCGTCGAGCCCGACGCCGAGCAGCGCGCCCTGTTCCGTTATCCCGAACTGCGTCTGACCTACCATTGCCAGGGCGAAGTACCGCAGACCACCCGCGCTTACGCCAAGGTGCAGTTACCGGGCACCTACAGCGTGACCGTCACCCACCCGGCAGCGTTTCGCAAATACCTGCTGGAGCAACTCACGCCGCTGATGCACGACTTCACGGTGACCGTGGAGGTCGGGGTCAGCGCACAGAACATTCCATACCCGTACGTGGTCGAGCAGGGCGATGAACTGGCCGGCTCCGGCGTCACCGCTGCGGTGCTGGCGCGGGTGTTCCCGAGTACCGACCTGTCCGCCGCCACCGATGGCATCGCCGACGGTCTGTACGACTGGGAAAACACCGATCCGCTGCCACTGGCGCTGTTCGACGCCGCTCGTGTCGACTTCTCTTTGCGCCGTCTGGTGCATTACACCGGCAGCGACTGGCGCCATGTGCAGCCGTGGATCCTGCTGACCAACTACCACCGTTATGTCGACCAGTTCATCGTCCATGGCCTGGAGCAACTGCGCCGCGACCCGCGTTTCGTGCGCATGGTGCTGCCGGGCAACGTGATCATCGAAAAAGGCATGGATCACGGCGAAGCGTCGGCGATTGCGGCCGGCGTGGTGTGGCACCGCTACCAGATGCCGGCCTATCACCTGATCGCCAGCGATGGCCACGGCGTGACTCTGGTGAACATCGGCGTCGGCCCGTCCAACGCCAAGAACATCACCGATCACCTGGCGGTATTGCGTCCGCATTGCTGGCTGATGATCGGCCACTGCGGCGGCCTGCGTCAGTCGCAGACCATCGGCGACTACGTTTTGGCTCACGCTTACATGCGTCGCGACGGGATTCTCGACCGGGTGGTGCCGCCGAACATTCCGATCCCGGCCCTGGCCGAAGTGCAACTGGCGCTGCAGCAGGCGGCGGCCAACATCACCGGCGAAAAAGGCGAAGAGCTGAAAAAGCGCCTGCGCACCGGCACCGTATTGACCTACGACGACCGCAACTGGGAATTGCGCTGGGCTCAGGAGCGACCGCTGATCAACCTGTCCCGCGCCGTGGCGGTGGACATGGAAAGCGGCACCATCGCCGCCCAGGGTTATCGCTTGCGGGTACCGTACGGCACGTTGCTGTGCGTTTCGGACAAGCCGCTGCACAGCGAAATCAAGCTGCCGGGTTCGGCCAACGCGTTCTACGAGCGTGCCGTCAGCCAGCACTTGAAGATCGGCATCGAAGCAGTAGACCTGCTGCGCACCGAACTCAACTCGCTGCACTCGCGCAAACTGCGCAGCTTCGACGAGCCTCCGTTCCGCTAACGGTTTGTCGTGGTCATTTGGCGGTCGGGGCAAGGGCGCACCATCAATTATTTCCACTGCCGCGTTGTCGCCTGAAAGCGGACCAGGCAAGGCGTAGTCCGATGGGAATGGTTGTTCCCTTGCCGAGGACTGCAACGCAGCCTGGCCCGCTTTCAGGCACAACCCGAAGGGCCGGGCCTGCTGTTGCGCAGGGCTGCGTTGCTCGGAGCTTATTTGGAACAACCAAACTTCGCTCCTCGCGCCTTGCCCTGCGCAACAGCAGACCCGGCGCGGTAGTGGAAATAATTGATGGTGCGCCCTAGCATTAGCAGCCCCGACCGTTAGATGTTCTTTTCGCCATGTCCCGTCCCCAACGTCCACCTTCCCGCCGCCCCGGCGCGAAGCCATCCTCTTCAGCCCCGCGCCGTGTCGCCAAGGCACCACCGGCCGAGCCGAAGCTGATCCTGTTCAACAAACCGTTCGATGTGCTGACGCAATTCAGCGACGGCGAAGGGCGGGCGACGCTCAAGGATTACATCGACGTTCCCGGCATCTATCCGGCCGGACGGCTGGACCGTGACAGCGAAGGTTTGCTGCTGCTGACCAATGACGGCCAGTTGCAGGCGCGAATCGCCGACCCCAAGCACAAGCTTGCGAAAACCTATTGGGTGCAGGTCGAAGGCGTGCCGACGGCCGAGCAGTTGCAGCGCCTGCGTGACGGTGTCGAATTGAATGATGGCATGACCCTGCCCGCCGAAGCGCGGCAACTGGATGAGCCTGAGCTGTGGCCGCGCAATCCGCCGGTACGCTTTCGCGCGACCATACCGACCACCTGGCTGGAACTGGTGATTCGTGAAGGGCGCAATCGCCAGGTACGGCGGATGACCGCGGCGGTGGGGTTGCCGACGTTGCGGCTGGTGCGGGTCAGGATTGGTGACTGGACGATCGAAGGGCTCGATCAGGGCCAGTGGAAAGAAGTGCCGGCGCGCTTATAGAGCGCCGGACTCGATCAGGCCGATCACCACACTCTTGATGATGAACGCCGCCACGCCCAGGCCCAGCACGAAGAACAGAATGAACGAGCCAAAGCGCCCGGCCTTGGACTTCTTCGCCAGATCCCAGACGATGAAACCCATGAAAATGATCAGGATGCTGACCAGACCGGTCATCATCCACTCTTCAAATACTGCTGGATCCATTGGGTTCTCCGGCACACCTGGGGATAAAAGGGCGCGGCGAGTATACGCCAAGGTGTGCGGGGTGGCATTGATCTGGGTCTGATCCGACGACTGGCCCTCACCCTAACCCTCCCGAAACGTCGGACCGCCCGGAGGGAGAGGGAACTGAGCGTGCAATACTCACGAAATACGCCGACGTGAAAGAGCCGCAGTGAATCCGAAACCAATCCGAGGTCGAATCCATAATCGACTCGGTCTCTCAGGTCGATGCATAGCGCAAGACAATAAGGTCGGCCCCCTCTCCCTCCGGGAGAGGGCTGGGCGGGCGGCGTTCCGATGAGGGGGCTTTTGATCAGCTACGCAGATGCGTGAGCGGCAGTTCAGTGCTATTGAGCACCTGATTCAGCACAAAACTCGACCGAACACTGGTCACGCCTTCAATCCGCGTCAGGTGCCCCAGCAGCAGCTTCTGATAGTGATCCATGTCCGGCACCACCACTTTCAGTTGATAGTCGGCATCCACGCCAGTCACCAGGCTGCATTCCAGCACCTGCGGCAGAGTGCGGATCGCCGCTTCGAAGTTCTCGAAACGCTCCGGTGTGTGTCGGTCCATGCCGATCAGTACGTAGGCGGTCAGGCTCAGGCCGAGCATCTTGCGGTCCAGCAGGGCCACCTGACGGGAGATGTAGCCGTCGTCCTCCAGTTGCTTGACCCGGCGCGAGCACGGGGAGGGCGACAGACCGATGCGCTCGGCCAGTTCCTGGTTAGAGATGCGGGCGTCGCGCTGCAATTCCGCCAAAATGCTGAGGTCGTAACGGTCGAGTTTGCTCATCAATCGGTCCTTTGTTCTAACTATTGCGGCAGATTATCTATCCAGGGTTAAAAATTGCGCAAGTGATGTTTATTTGAGCAATCTTCGCAATCATCTGTCGCCGCTCCCGGCCTATTCTTATCACCAGAATCACTGCTCGGTAACACAGTCCACTGCGGCCCGCCCAATCAGGCCCGCCGCGGCCGCCGCCCCCACCGGGGACGTGCCGGCCCCCGAGCTGCACACTGTCCAGAAGACGGTGTGAGGTGAGCCGACGTCAAAAGCGTCGAGCCAGGACGAAGTTCTCTAGAAGGGAGGCCGACGGGTCTCCCTTTTTTCTTGCCCGCAATTTGGCCTCGCGTGCTCAATAAATAAATGGCGTGACTGATAACCTGTAGCAGAACCCGGTGCGCCCATCCCCGGTCTTAGCTACAAGCCCTTCTTAATTACAGGGTTCAGCCCGCAGTGAGGAATTTCATGAAGTCGCGTATCTGGCGTCTGGCCAGTGTTGGTGTGCTGTGTGTGAGTGTCTGTGCGCAGGTGCTGGCCGATGAGCCGCAGAATCGCGGCCCTGAGAACGGCGGACGCGAGCGGGAGCATCAGGAAAACAATCAGGGCCACGGTGGCAACAATCAGCCGCGCCCGCAAAATCAGCCGCAGCAAAATCAACCGCGGCCGCAGAACAACGAAATCATTCGCGGTGACAACAGCCGCCAGTTCGAGCACAACGGCCAGCAGCACAACAATGGCCAGTGGCAGAACCACGACCAGAACCGTCCGGCCTACAATCCCAATCCGGTCCGCCAGCCACCGCCACCACCGCAACTGCCGGCCAACAGCCTGCCGATCCAGCCACGCCCCGACACCGTGCGCCAAACTCAGGAACCCCGTCAGGGCTACTACCGCGATGAGCGCCCGCAGAATGGCTATCACCAGAACTGGCAGACCGGCAACCGTCCCAACGACAACCGCTGGCCGGGTCGTCCGGACGGGCATGGCAACGGTTGGGGCCCCGGCCCGCAATACCGGCCGGGTCATGTGATCGACCGCTTCCCGGATCGCGATTACCGCGTGCCGTATCGCGGCCAGGATTACTTCTACTCGGGCGGCTACTGGTATCGCCCGCAAGGTCCGCGCTACGTGGTCGTTCAGCCGCCACGGGGAATCCGTATCCAGTACCTGCCGGATTACGCCCGTGAAGTGTGGATCGGCGGTTCGCTGTTGTTCCTGGCGGCAGGCTCGTACTACGCCTATCAGGAAGCGACACAGGATTACGTGGTCGTCGAGCCGCCGGTGCAGCAGCCACCGCAACCGTCGAACAACGGTTATGACGTGGAAGCCTATCCGGCCAACGGCCAGTCGCCGGAGCAGGTCCAGCAGGACGGCTACCAGTGCTATCAGTACGCAGTGCAGCAAAGCGGTTTCGATCCGCGCACCGCGACCTACCAGCCCGCACCCGAAGTGGTGCAGGCCTACCGCCAGGCCCAGGGCAATTGCCTGAGCAGTCGCGGTTATCAGGTCAACTACTGAGCCTGGGCGGCTTTCACCACTTCCTGCGGGTCGGCGTGCACCAGCACTTCGGCCCGTGGGTAGGCAGCGTGGATCGCATCGGCTGCCTGATCGCTGATGCCGTGGGCGACTGACAGCGTCAGCTCCCCCGGCAATTCCAGATGCAATTGCACGAACCAGTGATTGCCCGAGATGCGCGTGCGCAGGTCATGGGCACCCAGTACACCCGGCACGCTACAGGCCAGTTCGAGCATGTGCTGACTGACATCCGTCGGCAGTTCTTCATCCATCAACACCGAAAAACTTTCCCGGGCGATCTGGATCGCGCTCCACAGAATGTACGCCGCGATCCCCAGACCAAACCACGCATCCAGCTGTTCGAAGCCCAGCCCGGCCAATACCAGCGCAATCAGAATGCTGCCGTTGAGCAACAGGTCCGAACGGTAATGCAGCGAGTCCGCCCGCACCGCGTTGGAACCGGTCTGCTTGATCACCCGATGCTGCAGCATCAACAGCGCCGCCGTCAGCACCAGGGAAAACACAATCACACCGATGCTCAGCCAAGGCGCGCCGAGCGGCTCCGGATTGTTCAACCGCTCATAAGCCTGAAATGCGATCAGCACCGCACTGCCGCCGATGAACAGCGCCTGCGCCATGCCCGCCAGGGATTCGGCCTTGCCGTGACCATAACGGTGATCGTCATCCGCCGGGCGCAGCGCGTAATGCACCGCCAGCAGATTGAGCAGCGAGGTGATGCCATCGAGGGCCGAGTCGGTGAGGCCGGCGAGCATGCTCACCGAACCGCTCAGCCACCAGGCGATGGCTTTGGCGATGATCAGCGTACAGGCCACCGCCACCGAGGCGCGGGTCGCCAGCCTCAGCAGGCGGGCGTGTTCGGGGCTGGAGGTCATGGGTTCGTCAATTCCTTATGCGGCAGGTTGCAGGCCGAACATCGCCAGTTGCTGGGTACTGCCCTTGTGCTGGATCAACCGTGGGTCGTCCAGTGGCAGGTTGCGGCCCAGTTCTGTTTCGAGAATAGCCTGCAACTTGAGGTTATCGACCTGACCGTCCGGGCCGATGGCTTGCTTGAGCTTGGCCGGATCGACCTGCGCCGTGTGGCCCGGTTCGAAATAGATCGCGCCGGTGGTGAAGTCCACGGCAAACGCGATCAGGCCGGGAATGATGTAGAACAACAGGCCCACGGCATCGAGCACGGCAATCGCCGGGTCGATCTTGCCGTCGATCTGGCCGCGCCGGTCGGGATAGAAAATCGAACCGCACGCAGTGATCTGAGTGAGCAGGGTGGCAACCAGTACACCGCCGATCAGGCGAAAAGGTAAGCGCATGGGAATCTCCTGAGTCATCTGTTAACGAAGCGTCATCGTGTGAAGTTAAGACCCTGACGAACGCTCAGCAGTTCGCCGTTATACTCGGCCCTCTGTTTTGGAGCCAGCATGATTTCTTTGCCAATCGATGAAGTTTTACCCGCCCTGCGTGAAGCCCTCGCGACACGCCACGAAGCAGTGCTCGAAGCACCGCCCGGCGCCGGTAAAACCACCCGCGTGCCCTTGGCCCTGCTCAATGAAGCGTGGCTGAACGGGCAGACCATCCTCATGCTCGAACCCCGTCGGCTGGCCGCGCGTGCAGCCGCAGAACGGTTGGCCAGTGAGCTGGGCGAGAAGGTTGGTGAAACTGTCGGTTATCGCATTCGCCTCGACAGCAAGGTCGGCCCCAATACGCGGATAGAAGTGGTCACCGAAGGCATCCTCACCCGGCGCTTGCAGGACGACCCGGCGCTGGAAGGCGTGGGCCTGCTGATCTTCGACGAATTCCACGAACGCAGCCTCGACGCCGATCTGGCGCTGGCCCTCAGTCTGAACGGTCGCGAACTGTTTCGAGCTGAACAACCGCTGAAGATTCTGCTGATGTCCGCCACCCTCGAAGGCGAACGTCTGTCTGGCTTGCTCGATGACGCGCCGATTCTGCGCAGCGAAGGCCGGATGTTCCCGGTGACGATGCGCTGGGGCCGGCCGTTCCAGCCCGGCGAATACATCGATCAACGCGTCACGCAAACAGTGCTCGAAGCGCTGCACGATGAAGCCGGCAGCCTGTTGGTGTTCCTGCCGGGGCAGGCGGAAATCCGCCGTGTTCATCAGCAATTGGCGGACGCCATCGGTGAGCGCAGCGACGTGTTGCTCTGCCCGTTGCACGGCGAGCTCGACCTGAACGCCCAGCGTGCCGCCATCGACCCGGCGCCGGCAGGCCAGCGCAAAGTGGTGCTGGCCACCAACATCGCCGAGACCAGCCTGACCATCAACGGTGTGCGCGTGGTGATCGACGCCGGGTTGGCGCGAGTGCCGCGTTTCGATCCGGGCAGCGGCATGACCCGCCTCGACACCCAACGTATTTCCAGGGCCAGCGCCACCCAGCGCGCGGGCCGGGCCGGACGTCTGGAACCGGGCGTGTGTTATCGCCTGTGGTCGCAGGATCAGCACGATCAACTGGCGGCTTATGGCAGTGCGGAAATCCTTTTGGCGGATCTCGCAGGGCTGGCGTTGCAACTCGGGCGCTGGGGTGTGAAGCCGAGTGATCTGATCTGGCTGGACGTGCCGCCAGCGGCCGCTTATGCACAGGCTCAGGATCTGTTGCAGCGCCTCGGTGCGCTGGACGGTGAAACCCTGAATCGTCACGGTCAGGCCATGGCCGAACTGCCGGCCCACCCGCGCATCGCTCATTTGCTGCTGCGCGGTCAGGCGTTGGGTCTGGCGAACATGGCGTGCGATGTCGCCGCGCTGCTGGGCGAACGGGATATCTTGCGCGGCGCCGGGGCGGATCTGCACAGTCGTCTGGTGCTGTTGTCCGGCGAAGAGCGTGCGGCCCGTGGTGCCCAGGGCGGTGTGCAGCGCGCCCGGCAACTGGCGCGGCAATATCGTGGTTACCTTCGCGGCAAGGCGAGTGAGCCGGTCGCCGATCCGGAACACCCGCGCTGGCTCGGCGCCTTGCTGGCGCTGGCCTACCCGGATCGCGTCGCCCAACAGCGGCGTGCTGGCGGCGCCGAATATCGATTGGCCAACGGCCGCGCGGCGCTGTTCGCCGAAGCCGACAGCTTGATGAAGGAACCGTGGATCGTCATCGCCGACCTCGGCAGCCGTCAGGGCCAGCGTGAAGAACGGATTTATCTGGCGGCGGATTTCGATCCGGCGCTGTTCGATTCGGTGCTGGCCGAACAAGTGCACACCGTCGATCAACTGGACTGGGACGAACGCGAAGGCGTGCTGCGCGCCGAGCGTCAGCGCAAGGTCGGCGAACTGATCCTCAGCCGCGAACCGCTGACCGGTCTCGACGAAAACGCCCGCAGCCAGGCATTGGTCAATCTGGTGCGGCGCAAAGGTCTGGAACTGCTGCCGTGGACCCCGGAACTGCGCCAGTGGCAGGCGCGAGTCGCGT
This sequence comes from Pseudomonas sp. SDO52101_S400, assembly GCF_054071635.1. Taxonomy (NCBI): domain Bacteria; kingdom Pseudomonadati; phylum Pseudomonadota; class Gammaproteobacteria; order Pseudomonadales; family Pseudomonadaceae; genus Pseudomonas; species Pseudomonas sp. SDO52101_S400. Next base: position 8,552 of record NZ_JBSVWF010000048.1, read on the forward strand.
TGCTGCGCCAGCTCGATCTGGACGCCAAGGGCGACAGCCAATGGCCGGATGTCAGCGACGCCACACTGCTGAAAACCCTCGAAGACTGGCTGATGCCTTATCTGGGCAAGGTCTCGCGTCTCAGCCATTTCGCCAACCTTGACCTGTCGAGCATCGTGCGCAATCTGCTGCCATGGCCGCTGCCACAGCAACTCGACGAACAGGCACCGCATCACCTGAGCGTGCCGTCGGGCTCGTCGATTCGCCTCGACTACAGCGAGCAACCACCGATTCTCGCCGTGCGTTTGCAAGAGCTGTTCGGCCTGGCCGACACACCGCGCATCGCCGGCGGCCGGCAAGTGGTCAAGTTGCACCTGCTGTCGCCCGCTCGGCGGCCGGTGCAGGTGACGCAAGATCTGGCCAACTTCTGGCGCAGCACCTATGCGGAAGTGAAGAAGGATCTGAAGGGGCGGTATCCGAAGCACTATTGGCCGGATGACCCGCTGGTGGCTGAAGCCACTGCTCGGGCCAAACCGCGTGGTACGTGACAGAAGACATTCAGGTAAGGCTTCCATCTTTCTCAATTATGCGTAATTATTTCGATATTCATAAATTATGTATTTTGACATAAAGGCTCATAATGACCCCGGAAACCAAGGACTCGCTGCTCTTCCCTCGCACCAATCTGGCTGAAGGAATCCTAGTCACTTTCGAGTCTCGCCTGCAGAACGCCGCAACGATATTCGCGCCTCGGCGCAAGGGTAAAACCACCTTTCTGATCAACGACCTGATACCAATTGCCAAGGCACACGGCTTTATTGTTGCAACAGCAGACCTGTGGTTTGACAAGGCTCATCCTGAGCGAGTGATCGCTGGTGCGTTGTATGAGGCCATCCACGGCGCAGGGTTTTTGCGACGCAACTGGCTAAAGCTCATGCGACCGGGTTCTCTGGTCCAGTCGGTGGAGGCCGGCGCCAGTACCGACGGCGTAACAGTGAAGGCCGAGCTGGCGAAGGAGGGCGGACTGAACCTGATCGAGCTCTTCGAGCGCTTCCGGCTACTCGGTAACGGCAAGGCGCTGCTGATCATCGACGAGGTCCAGCATCTGGCGAGCCGGAAGGAATTCGAAGACTTGACTGCTACGCTCCGTTCGCTACTGCAGCACGCGCACGGTGAAGTCTTTGCAGTGTTTACAGGTTCCTCCCAGGATGGCCTGCATCGAATGTTTCGTCGTACCAAAGCACCGTTCTATCAGTTCAGCCACGAGATCCAGTTTCCTAATCTTGGCTTGGAATTTGTCCAGCATCTGGGTCAGCGGTTCCAGGAAATCACCGGAAGGGAGTGGGAGGTAAACGCCGCTTTCGAGCGTTTTGCTGCCCGGGGATACATGCCCAAGTACATTCGCGACGTATTCCTGCTGTGTCTCACTGAAGGGCTCAGTGTGCGAGATGCAGACCATCGAGCCTGGAGCACCATGACGGACGAAGGCAACTTCGAGAACCTGATCCTGGAGATGGCACCTCTGGATTTCACCGTACTTATCGGGCTGGTGAAGGGCCTTCCAATTTTTTCTACCGAAGGACGCGAGTGGATTGGCAGCGAGATGCCCGGTGGCCATGTGCCCAGCGCGGCGACGGTTCAGACTGCCTTGAAGCGCCTGCAACGCCGTGACCTGGTCGGGAATCTTGGGCATGGTGAGTGGGCGATTGAAGACATTGCCATGGAAGGTTACTTGCGTCGGAACTTCGTTGAAATAGATCCTCAGCTCGGCACGGAAAACGATCAATAGGATTTTTTGCCGCCGGCGGTCTCAGGTGTCGCCCTTGGCATCGTTCGCGTTAGCCGCGCCCCAAATCGGACGTCTCTACCGGCGTATCAGGGTGTTACAACGCATGGTTGGGTCGGTCATGCATACGATGTAGGATCTGCGTTTCGATACGGACATGGATCGCTGCAAATGGAGCTTTTAGCATTAATCGCGGGCATAGCAGCTTTCGTCTTTCTGGTGAAAAACACCAAGGCGAAGGGCTTGATAAATCGGCTGAAGATGGAGCTGGCCGCCAGACAGAACGAGTTGAAAGCCGCCGAGGGAGACTCGGACTCCTTCAGGCAGCAATTGCAGCAAAGGTTGAAAGAGCTTGAGCGATTCAAGGACATTGTGGATGCAGAAGCTGAAGCTGCCCGTATTCTTGATAAAACCAGATTGGAACGTAGTCGGTTGCTGCAGCAGGCCCAGTCAAAAGTTGAACAGGCAGAGAGCCGACTCAATCAAGCTGTCGCAGATGCAGAAAAAATAATTGCGGGCGCCCAGGAGCGGGCTCAGGAAGTGGCTGGAGATGCCCTTCAGGCGATGGGAAAGGCCAAGCAATTTACCGAAGCCGCCCAGGCGATGAAGAACATCATCGACGGATATGGTGACGCGTACATAGTTCCGACCTACAACCTTCTGGATGATCTTGCCGAGGAGTTCGGTTTCACTGAAGCAGGTCAGAATCTTAAAGCAGCCCGGGAATACACGCGGCTGATGGTAAAAACGGGTTTGGCAGCGGCCTGTGATTATGTAGAGACGAATCGACGCGAAACCGCTTTGCGATTTGTAGTGGATGCCTTCAATGGAAAGGTCGACTCAATTCTTTCGCGCTCTAAATCTGACAACCATGGAAAGCTTGAGCAGGAAATTCGCGATGCTGCGGCACTCGTCAATCTCAATGGCACTCCATTCCGCAATGCCCGGATAACGGATGATTACCTTGCATCGCGGCTGGAAGAATTGCGTTGGGCAGTGACAGCAAAATTGCTCAAGGATCAGGAGCGCGAAGAACAGCGTCAGTTGCGTGAGCAGATTCGGGAAGAGGAAAAAGCTCGCCGAGAATACGAGCGGGCGATCAAGGAGGCGGCTAAAGAAGAGGCGACCCTGCGCAAGGCGTTAGAGAAAGCGCAGGAACAAGTAGCCGCTGCCAGCGCAGCCGAACGTGCCGAGTTTGAAGCTCGCCTGTTGTTGCTTCAGGAGCAGTTGCAGGCTGCTGAAGACAAGAACCAACGTGCGCTCTCCATGGCAAAACAGACTCGCGCTGGGCACGTTTATGTCATTTCCAACATCGGTTCGTTCGGTGAACAAGTCTTCAAGATTGGCATGACGCGTCGGCTGGAGCCGCTTGATCGAGTACGTGAGTTGGGTGACGCAAGCGTACCGTTCGAGTTCGATGTCCACGCAATGATCTTTAGCGATGATGCGCCGGGCCTCGAGAAACAGCTGCATCGACATTTCCTGCGTGAGCAGGTGAACAAGGTTAATCCTCGTAAAGAATTTTTCCGGATCGGCCTGCCAGCTATTCGCGCGGAACTTGAAGTGCTGGGCGTAGAGACTCAGTGGACGATGAGTGCCAATGCGCTCGAGTTCAAAGAGTCTCAACGCATCGAGCAGCAAATCATCGAAAACCCAGGAATCGCTGCGGAGTGGACGCGTCACCAGTTGGAGGTAGAAGAGGCTATCGAGCAGTCGGAGGAGGACGCTCTGGCGACAGCCTGAGGCTTATAAAAACTGGTATCAAAAGATCGCAGCCTGCGATCTTTTGATTTTTATCGGCTGGCCTTCGCGGTCAGCTGCTCCCGGCAATAATCGGCAAACAACTGCGCCGGTTTGGTCAGTTGCCCGCGTTTGAGCCACGCCGCTACCAGGCCTGAGCCGGTGACGTCTTCGACGATGTCCACGCACACGACCTTCTTGCCGTCGTAGGTGCATTCCGAATGCGGGCGGGTCACCAGGATCGAGAAGCCGAAGCCCTGGCCGACCATGCCGCGCACCATTTCGATCGAGGGCGAGCTGAACTCGATGCGTGGCGACAACCCGAGTTCTTCGAACAGGCTGACGAAGTAGGTGCGGCTCGGTTGTACGTCGAGCAGGATCATCGGTTCCAGGCACAAGTCCCGCAGCGAAACCTGCTTGAGCTGGGCGAAGCGGTGATCCGCCGGCAACAGGGCGTAAGGCCGTTGGGCCGGCATCAGCGGTTCGGTTTCGATGGTGGCGTCGAGGTCGTGCTTGTACAGGATCGCCAAGTCGAAGGTGCCCGAGGTCAGGCCTTGCACCAGTTCCTGTTGTTCGCCGTCGCGGATGCGGATCTTCACCCCCGGATACAGCGCCGAGAACCCGGCAATCAATTGCGGTAAGTACAGCGGCGCGACCGTTTCAAAACAGCCGATATCGATCTGCCCGGCCACCACGTCGTTGTCGGCGAGGGCGTTCTGTTCGAACTCCTTGGCCATGCGCAGCAGTTCCTGGGCCTTGCGGAAGAACCGCGCGCCGCTCGGTGTCAGGGACACGCCCTGAGCGTGATGGCGGATCAGCAGTTGCACACCGAAGCTGTCTTCCAGCCCCTTGATCGCCGTGGAAATCGCCGGTTGCGCGATGTACAGCTTGCGCGAGGCTTCGGCGACGCTGCCGCATTCGACGGTGGTGATGAAGTATTTCAACTGACGCAGGTTGTAAGCGGCCACGGTGAACCTCAAAGCGAACGGATTTCACATCCAAGCAATTTGTACGCCGCCGGCCTCCGTTCTGTCGGCGGTTTTTTTGTCCCTGAACAATAGCCCCATACGCGCGCGAAGGGGCCATCGGCTGGTTACCTTTTTTATTGTCTGCGAAGACATTTTTACTGGTTTTAGCTCGCGCAGGCCTGAGCGACTATCGACCCCGCACTGTTCTCAAAAGAATAAAAGTCCAAGGAGCAACCACCGTGTTCGAGCTTGCAGACTGGCAGCGCAAGGCCGCTGAATTGAGTTTTCCCGATCAGGCCGTGATCAACGGCAAACTGCGTGCTGCGCAGTCGGGGCAGACCTTTGCCGCGATCAACCCGGCCACCGGCCAGTTGCTGGCAAACGTCGCCGCGTGCGGTGAAGAAGATGTCGGCGCGGCGGTGCAGAATGCGCGGCAGGTGTTCGAAGCTGGCACCTGGGCCGGGCGTTCACCGACCGAGCGCAAGCAAGTGCTATTGCAGCTGGCGGATCTGATTCTGGCCAATCGCGAAGAACTGGCACTGCTCGATTCGCTGAACATGGGCAAACCAGTGATGGACGCTTACAACATCGACGTGCCGGGCGCCGCCGGGGTGTTCCGCTGGTACGCCGAAAGCCTCGACAAGCTCTACGATCAAGTCGCGCCGAGCGCCTCGAACGTGCTGGCGACCATCACCCGCGAAGCGCTGGGCGTGGTCGCCGCCGTGGTGCCGTGGAATTTCCCGCTGGACATGGCCGCGTGGAAGCTCGCCCCGGCACTGGCGGCGGGCAATTCGGTAATTCTCAAACCCGCCGAGCAATCTCCGTTTTCCGCATTGCGTCTGGCCGAGCTGGCGCTAGAGGCCGGGCTGCCGGCCGGCGTGCTGAACGTGCTGCCGGGGCTCGGCGAACAAACCGGTAAAGCCTTGGGCCTGCACCCGGATGTCGATTGTCTGGTGTTCACCGGCTCGACGCAGGTCGGCAAATATTTCATGCAGTACTCCGCACAGTCGAACCTCAAGCAGGTGTGGCTGGAGTGCGGCGGCAAGAGCGCCAATCTGGTGTTCGCCGACTGCAAGGATCTGGAACTGGCGGCGCAGAAAGCCGCGTTCGGGATCTTCTTCAATCAGGGCGAAGTCTGCTCGGCCAACTCGCGGTTGCTGGTGGAGCGCTCGATTCATGATGAGTTCGTCGAGCGACTGAAGGCTCAGGCCGAGCGCTGGCAGCCGGGTGATCCGCTGGATCCGGCGAGCGCGGCCGGGGCGATTGTCGACACGCGTCAGACCGAAAGCATTCTGCGCTTCATTCACCAGGCCGAGCGCGAAGGCGCGACCCGCGTCTGCGGCGGCCTGCAACTGAGTTTCAACGGTTCGGACAACTTCGTTCAGCCAACGATTTTCACCGACGTGCAGCCGCACATGACCCTGTTTCGCGAAGAAGTGTTCGGCCCGGTGCTGGCGGTGATTCCGTTCGATGACGAGGCCCATGCCTTGCAACTGGCCAACGACAGCGTCTACGGTCTGGCGGCGTCGCTGTGGACCGATGATCTGCATCGCGCCCATCGGGTGGCGCGGCAATTGCGAGCCGGTACGGTGTCGGTCAACAGCGTCGATGCGCTGGACGTGACCGTGCCGTTCGGCGGCGGCAAGCAATCCGGTTTCGGTCGCGACCTGTCGCTGCACTCGTTCGACAAATACACCCAGTTGAAAACCACCTGGTTTCAACTGCGCTCATGACAGCCGCTCACAACAAGAAAGGAGATCCGGCGATGACCACCTCACGTGAAACCCGCGACTACCAGGCCGCCGATGCAGCGCACCACATTCATGCGTTCGTCGACCAGAAGGCCCTCAACGACGAAGGCCCACGGGTGATGGTGCGCGGCGACCGCCTGCACCTGTGGGACAACGACGGTCGACGCTACCTCGACGGCATGTCCGGGCTGTGGTGCACCAACCTCGGTTACGGGCGCAAGGACTTGAACGCGGCGGCGAGCCGGCAACTGGAGCAGCTGCCGTACTACAACATGTTTTTCCACACCACCCACCCGCAGGTGATCGAGCTCTCCGAGCTGCTGTTCAGCCTGCTGCCGGGGCACTACAGCCACGCGATCTACACCAACTCCGGCTCCGAGGCCAACGAGGTGCTGATCCGGACCGTGCGCCGTTACTGGCAGGTGCTGGGCAAGCCCGAGAAGAAAATCATGATCGGCCGCTGGAACGGCTATCACGGCTCGACCCTGGCGGCGACGGCCCTCGGCGGCATGAAATTCATGCACGAAATGGGCGGGATGATTCCCGATATCGCGCACATCGACGAGCCGTACTTCTTCGCTCACGAAGGCAATCTGACCCCGGCGGAATTCGGCCTGCGGGCGGCGCAGCAACTGGAAGCGAAGATCCTCGAACTGGGCGCGGACAAGGTCGCCGGATTCATCGCCGAACCGTTCCAGGGTGCGGGCGGGATGATCTTCCCGCCGGAAAGCTACTGGCCGGAAATCCAGCGCATCTGCCGCAAATACGACGTGCTGTTGTGTGCCGATGAAGTGATCGGCGGCTTTGGTCGCACGGGTGAGTGGTTCGCCCACGAATACTTCGGTTTCGAACCGGACACTCTGTCCATCGCCAAGGGTTTGACCTCTGGTTACATCCCGATGGGTGGCCTGATCCTGTCGAAGAAAATGGCCGACGTGCTGGTGGAGCAGGGCGGTGTGTTCGCCCACGGGCTGACCTATTCCGGGCACCCGGTGGCAGCAGCGGTGGCGATTGCCAACCTCAAGGCCCTGCGCGATGAAGGCGTGGTGACGCGGGTCAAGGACGACATTGGGCCGTACCTGCAACAGTGCCTGCGCGAGGTGTTCGGCAATCACCCGTTGGTGGGCGATATCCAGGGCACGGGCATGGTCGCGGCGTTGCAACTGGCCGAAGACAAGGCCACGCGCAAGCGCTTCGCCAATGAGAACGACATCGCCTGGCGCTGCCGCACGATCGGGTTTGAAGAGGGGGTGATCATTCGCTCGACGCTGGGGCGGATGATCATGGCGCCGGCGTTGATTGCCAGTCGTGAAGAGATTGACGAGCTGGTGGGCAAGACCTTGAAAGCGCTGGATCGTACGGCGCAGGAATACGGTCGCCTCTGAGGTATTCGTAAGGTTCAAGGCCCCCTTCGCGGGCAAGTCGAAACGTCGCACCGCCGCTCCCACAGGTTTCTCGGCTAACGCAAATATTGTGTACGCTCGAGGGCCCTGTGGGAGCGGGCTTGCCCGCGATTGCGTCAGTCCATTCACCACTGCTTTAGCTGCCTTGCACCCCCTCCGTGCACCCCCGCCCGACGCGCCCTTTCGCAGTGCGCACTACCCAGTTTTTTCATCATTCGCGTCTAACTATTTCCTCGTTTTCCTGACGCCGAGCCTGGGTCAACATCGATTTCGCCAGCCAATGCATTGCCCGCCAGAGTCCGGCAGAGACCGGCAGAGACCGCAGCGTGCAATTGCGACACCATGGCTGGCCGTACTGCCCATGACAACTAAATCAACAGCGTTGGGAGTGCTCCATGAACAAGTCCTTGTTTACCCGTCTTGCATGTCCTCTGGCGATTTCCGCCCTTTGCGTCACCGCCGCCCAGGCCGGCACCTTGTCGATCGGCCACACCACGTGGGTCGGCTACGGCACCCTGTATCTGGCCCAGGATCTGGGCTACTTCAAGGAAAACGGCCTGACCGTCGAATTGCCGGTGGTCGAAGAGGCGTCGATGTACATGGCCGCCCAGGCGTCCGGGCAATTGTCCGGTTCGGCCTCGACCATCGACGAAGTGCTCAAGTACCGCCCGCAGTTCTGCTTCAAGGCCGTGGCCGCGCTGGATGACAGCCATGGCGGCGATGGCGTGCTGGTCGGCAAAAACGTGAAGAGCCTGCAAGAACTCAAGGGCCAGGCCGTGGCCGTCAACGAGGGTTCGACCTCGCAGTTCTGGCTCTCGTACCTGCTGAAAAAGAACGGCATGAGCATGAGCGACATCACCGTGCAGAACATGACCGCCGACGATGCCGCCACCGCGTTCATCGCCGGTCGTGTGCCGGCCGCCGTGACCTGGGAGCCGCATCTGTCGATGGTGCGCGACAAGCAGCAGGGCAAGGTGCTGATCGACAGCAGCAGTACGCCCGGCGTGATCGTCGATGTGGTGGCGCTCAACTGCACGGTGATCGAGAAGCAGCCGGAAGACGTCAAGGCGCTGGTCGCCGGTCTCTACAAAGCGGTGCAGTACACCAAGGACCATCCACAGAAAGCTTACGAAATCATGGCCAAGGGCGTCGGCGGTTACCTGTCCGATCCGAAGGAACTGGCCGCCGCCGCGCAGGGCGTGCGCTTCTACGATCAGGCCATGAGCGAGAAGCTGCTGGGCAAACCGGGCGCACCGGGTGACAGCGCACCGCTGATCAAACTGGCCAACGAAACCGCCAGCGAATTGCAGGGCAAGCCCTACAACGTCAGCAACGACGATCTGGTGGATAACCGTTTCGTCAGCCCGCTCTAGGAGACTGGTCATGTTCAAGCGCAATTCATGGCTGAGCCGCTGCATCACGCCGAAGACCGGATTGCCGGTGCCGGTAGTGTGGAGCGCCAGCGGTCTGGCCTGGGTGTTGCTGGTCGGCCTCTGGGCCGGGTTGTCCTACGGCGGCATCGTGCCGGGGATGTTCCTGCCGACGCCCGGTGCGGTGGTCGAAGCCGCCCTGCGCCTGAGCCGGGACGGCACCCTCGGCCAGCATGTCTGGGCCAGTGTCGAAGTGGTGATGGTCGGTTTCATTGTGTCGTCGCTGGTGGCGGTGCCGCTGGGTTTGCTGATGGGCAGCTTTCGCATCGTCCAGGCGTTCCTCGAGCCGATGGTCAACTTCATCCGCTACCTGCCGGTGACGTCGTTCGTGCCGCTGTTCATTCTTTGGATCGGTATCGGTCTGGAGCAGCGGGTCTCGGTGATCATTTTCGGCGTGTTCTTTCAGCAACTGGTGATGGTCGCGGACGTGTCCAAAGGCATTTCCAAGGACCTGATCAACGCGTCCTACACCCTCGGCTCCAACCGGCGTGACGCAGTGCTGCACGTGATCGCCCCGGCGTCGTTGCCCGGCGTACTCGACACCCTGAGGGTAACCATGGGCTGGGCCTGGACTTATCTGGTGGTCGCCGAACTGGTCGCCGCCTCGAGTGGCCTCGGTTACTTGAGCCTCAAGGCCATGCGCGGCTTTCAGGTCGACGTGATTTTTCTCGCCATCGCGATCATCGGCCTGCTCGGCCTGGTCACCGATCAACTGTTCCGCTTCTTGCGTTTGAGGATTGCCGCATGGGCTCAGTAACCGCTGCCAACCGTCGTTTCATCGAGCCGGCCGCCGCACCGGCACTCGCCGCGCCAAGGTTGCAGGTGGACAAGGTCAGCCTGCGTTACACCAAGCCCGGCGGCGGTACGTTCACCGCGCTGGAGGAAGTGTCGTTCGAAGTGCCGGATCAACAATTCGCGGTGCTGGTCGGGCCGTCGGGCTGCGGCAAGTCGAGCCTGCTGTACCTCACCGCCGGCCTGGCCGAGCCGACGTCCGGCGATATCTATGTCGGCGGCCAGCAAGTGCAGGGCCCCGGCGCTGATCGCGGGATGGTGTTCCAGAGCTACACGCTGTTTCCGTGGCTGACGGTGCGGCAGAACGTCGAATTCGGCCTCAAGCGCCGGGGCATGCCGGCGGCCAAACGCAAGGAGATCGTCGATCACTATGTGCACGAAGTCGGGCTGTCCGGGTTCGCCGACAACTACGCCAAGCAGTTGTCCGGCGGCATGATGCAGCGGGTGGCGATTGCCCGGGCATTGGCCAACGATCCGCAGATTCTGCTGATGGATGAACCCTTCGGCGCCCTCGACAGCCAGACGCGCCTGCAAATGCAGCAGCTGCTGTTGCGGGTGTGGGGCAACAGCAAGAAGACCGTGCTGTTCGTCACCCACGACATCGACGAGGCGATCCTGCTTGGCGACCGGGTGTATGTGATGGGCGCCAGGCCGGGGCGGATCAAGCAGATTCTGGACGTGCCGATCGAACGACCGCGCACGCTGGACATGGTCATGGAACGCTCGTTCATCGACATGAAGCGCGAGATTTTCGGCCTGCTCCACGACGATCTCGAAGAGACCCACTGAGATCCTGTAGGAGCGAGCCTGCTCGCGATAGCGGTGTGTCAGGCAACAAATCGTCTACTGACCGATCGCCATCGCGAGGAGGCTCGCTCCCACAGGGACGGCAGTCAGTTGGGTGGCAGGAGGAACTTCGCAATCACCGGCAAATGATCGGAAATGCGTAATGTATCGTCCTGTCGCACCGTGGCTTCGACCCGTTTGATTTTCGGGCTGTAGAACAGGTAATCGACCGTGCGGTCCGGGCCGTTGAGGCCGGGGTCGTTGGGGTAATGGGTCAGCCACTTGGCGCGGTCGATACCGCTGGCCTCGTTGTTGGTCGGGATCATCGGGTACTTGTCCCACAGCAGATGCAGCGCACTGTCCACGGAGTAGGGCGTGCGCTGTTCGGTGGGCAGGCGCCGGTACTGGCCGAGCGGCAACAGGTTGAAGTCACCCCCGATCAGCCACGGCGTGCCGTGGCTTTCGTGTTTGTCGAGAACCTTGGCCACCGCCGTCACTTGTGTCTGCAAGGTTTCGTCCGGCTGCATGGCACGATCCAGATGCGTGTTGAACACCACCAGTTGCCCGCCATCGCTGAACGGCAGGGTGGTGGCGAGCAGAGCGTTTTTCGGCTGGAACTGACGGCTGATGATATTCAGCGGCTGCACCGGCAATTGCAGGCGTTCGGCGTGTTCGATGCGGAAGCGGCTGAGGGTCGCGAGTTGCCGGCCGACGCTGCCGAAGATATGCGGATCCGGGACGAAATCGGCCTTCCAGTCGAAGGCGTGGGCGCTGCACGGGTAGAGGTCGGTGAGGCGTTCCTGCAACAGCTTGAGCTGGTTCTGATAGTCGCTGGCCTTGGCGCCATCATCCAGTTCCTGGATCAACACCACATCGGGCTGCTCGTCGCGGATCACCCGGGCCACTTCGTCGAGGCTGAAGGCCATGTCTTCCGGGGTCGGGGCTTCGTCGTCGCCTTGCGCCAGGTCGTTCCAGAACACGTAGCGCTTGCCGGCCAGGTATTGCACGTTCCAGGTCATGACCTTCAGCGCCTGGCCGGGCACCAGCGTCGGCGGTTGCCCGGTGCAACTGACCGGTAAGGTTTCCCGGGCGTCGGGGCGCCAGGTCAGGCTGAAAATCATCACGCCGATCAGGGCGACGGCCAGCAGCATTGTGAGCAGGATGTAGCGCAGTAGACGGGTCATGGCTCGGCTTATAGCGATACGGAAGTGGTCCCGAGCATACCCGAGACCTGTCGCTCAGCCCAAGCGCGGTACGGTCAGACTATTCCGTCACGTTTGTCGGGCAATTCGCTGATCAGCATGAACAGGCGGAACAGCACCACGCTGGTGAACAGCTGCAGGAAGCTGTGGCCACTGTCGATCAATATGGCGATCAACGGATTCTGCGGGTCGGGATAGACCTGCAAGGTCAGGCCCTTGAGCAACCACAACGGCCCCATCACACACAGGATGCACACCAGAATCCGCAGGAAATGCCCACGGCTCAGGCGCAGGCTTTCCTTCATGGCCTGCAACGGGCCGTAGCCGCGCAGCACCAGCAGGTATTCACCGAAGGCCAGGGTGACCATCAGCCACAGGCCTGGCAGGAAATACAGGGACAGACCGAGCAGAATCAGCAGCGTATTGAGCGCAGTGAGCACGGCGAAACGCGGCCACAGGCGCGCCGCCATCGCCAGCAAGTCGAGGGTTTGCGGGGATTCGCCACGGGTGCGGGCGTCGAGAAACAGGATCAGCGCGGCGGTGTACAGCGGGTAGACCAGCAGGCCGACGATCACACTGATGGCTGAATAACCGTCCGGGTCGCTGGCGCGATCGACCACTTGTTGCAGCGCGGCTTCGAAGATCACCAGCGGCAGGCACAGCTGGACGATCCGCGCCAGATTGCGTTTAAAGAAATACAGCGAGTCACGCAGCACATCGAAGGCATTCATCAGTCGGTATCGCAGGTCAAAAACAGTGGCTCACTTTAACCGATGATGTGCTGCCGGGCGCAAACGTAAACGTTCGGTAAAGACCATTGAAACATTCTGTCACTGCCTCCATTACGTAGGTGCGCCTCCTCCACTGTGGACGAGGGCAACGTTATCCCCGGCAATCTACGAGGTCGCCATGAACAGCGAAGAGCAAACCCTGATCGATGGACTGTTTTCCCGGCTGCAACAGGCCGAAACGGAGGCAGCCCCGCGTGACGCCCTGGCTGAAGCGCGGATCAAGGAACACCTGACGCGCCAGCCGGCCGCAGGCTATTTCATGACCCAGGCGATTCTGGTGCAGGAGGCCGCGATCAAGAGCCTCGACGAACAGAACAAACAACTGACTCAACAGGTTCAGCAACTGCAGGCCGAACTGCAATCGGCCAAGGCGCAAAGCGCGCCGGCTTCCTCCAGCGGAGGTGGCTTCCTGTCGAGCATCTTCGGTGGCAGCAGTCCACGCCCGGCACCGGCCCAGAGCGCCCCGGCCTCCACTGGCGGCTGGCGTGAACCGGCGCCGCAACAGAACTACGCTGCGCCTGCGCCACAACAGAACTTCGGCGCGCCACCACCGGGTTATGGCCAGCAACAAGCGGCACCAGCGGCGGGCAGCAGCTTCCTCGGCGGCGCCCTGAAAACCGCCGCCGGCGTGGCGGGTGGCGTGATGCTGGCACAAGGCATCAGCAGCCTGTTCCATCACAACCAGCAGCCGGAAGAAATCGTCGAAGTGATCAAGGAAGAGCCTGCGCAAGTGGCCGATCAAGGTAACAACGGTTGGGGCGATGACCAGCGCATGGCCAACAACGACTCCTTCGGCAACGACCAGGGTGGCTTCACCGACACCGACTACAACGATGACAACTCATCGTTCTTCGATGACGACGATTCCTTCGTCTGATTCACCATTCGTCCGGGGCGCCTGAGCGCCCCGGGCCGATTATTCGCGGAACCTTCCTTCGGGCTGGCATACTGGGCGCCTTTTTCGGGCCTGGTGCCTGATCCGGCTCATGCGCGTCAGCGCTCACAGGAACTCCGGTGAAAAAAATTGCAGTGTTCGCCGATGTGCAGAACCTCTACTACACCGTCCGCCAGGCCTATGGTTGCCACTTCAACTACGCGGCGCTGTGGGCGGATGTCAGCCAGCACGGGCAGATCGTCGAGGCGTACGCCTATGCGATCGACCGGGGCGACAGCAAACAGCAGCAGTTCCAGCAGATCCTGCGCAACCTCGGTTTCACCGTGAAACTCAAACCCTACATCCAGCGCAGCGACGGCTCGGCCAAGGGCGACTGGGACGTGGGCATCACCCTCGACATCATGGACGCCGCCGACCACGTCGACGAAATCGTCCTGGCCTCCGGTGACGGCGATTTCGACATGCTGCTCGAACGCATCATCAACAAACACGGCGTGCAAGCGGTGGCCTACGGCGTTCCCGGCCTGACCGCCAACTCGCTGATCCGCGCCGCCAGCCGTTACGTGCCGATCGAAGGCGCACTGCTGTTGAAAAATTGAGCGCAAGCTCAAGACTTGATTTGGACGGAGTACAACCCGGTTTGGAACGCATTGCAGTCATCGACTTTGAAACCACCGGCATCTCGCCGAGCAGCAGTTGCCGGGCCACGGAAATCGCCGTGGTCATGCTGGAAAACGGCCGCATCGTCGAGCGTTACCAGAGCCTGATGAACGCCGGCGTACGCGTCCCGGCCTTCATCGAACAACTCACCGGCATCAGCAACGCCATGCTGCGTACCGCGCCTTCGGCCGAACAGGTAATGAACGAAGTCAACGAATTCGTCGGCTGCACGCCCCTGCTGGCGCACAACGCCGCCTTCGACCAGAAGTTCTGGGACTTCGAACTGGGCCGTATCAAACGCACCCGTTTGCAGAACTTTGCCTGCTCGCTGCTGCTGGCCCGCCGTCTGATGCCGGCGGCGCCGAACCACAAGCTCGGTACGCTCACTACCTTCGCCCAACTGCCGCATACCGGCCAGGCGCACAGGGCGATGGCGGATGCGGAGATGGCGGCGAACCTGCTGGCGCATCTGGCGGATGAATTGCGGCACAAGCATGGGGTTCGGGAGCTATCGCACGACTTGCTGTGCAAATTGCAGAAAGTCCCGGCTGCCAAAGTCGGCGAGCACCTCCAGCGCTATCGCTGATTTTCAGGCAAACACATTTCCCTGTGGGAGCGGGCTTGCCCGCGATGGCGTATTGTCAGTCAACCAAATTGTTGGATGTGATGGCCTCATCGCGGGCAAGCCCGCTCCCACAGGGATCACTTTTGCCTCAGGGTTTGCCGTTGCCTTCGATGTGGCCGAGCGGCACCCGCTTCTCTATCGCACTCGACAACACGATCGACGTCTTGCTGAATCCGAATTTCGCCACCCGGTTGATCAACTCTTCCAGCTCGGTCATCGAGCCCACAGCCGCCTGCATGATTACGCAGGGGTCGCCGGTGACTCGGTGGCATTCGGTGAGTTGCGGAATTCTGATCAGTTCGTCGTACACCTTCGGGTTGCCGTGCTGGTTCAGGCGCAGTTCGATGACGCACTGGATGGGCAGGCCGAGCTTGGCCATGTCGACCTTGGCCGCGTAGCCGGTGATGACGCCGCTGGCCTCGAGTTTGGCCACGCGCTCGGCGACGGCGGGGGCGGAGAGGTTTACTTTGCGAGCGAGGTCGGCGTAGGACGCGCGACCGTTTTCGAGCAGGGCGCTAAGCAGCATGCGGTCGTATTTGTCCAAGGTCGGACTCCTGAAAATGCCAGACTTTCGAAATCGCGGTTTAGACCGTCGATCTCCGTGTTTTCAAAAGTGTACCGGCGCGATAAACAGGTTTTGTAACTTATTTTTAGCGGTTGGCCTTTCTAGAATAACCAGTCTCCCTGCCTTGATGTCGAGTCGTCTCATGTCTGCCGTGCGCCGTTTTTCCTTGCCGCTGATCGCCGCGTTTTTTGCGTTGTACGTGATTTGGGGATCGACCTATCTGGTGATCCGCATCGGCGTCGAATACTGGCCACCGCTGATGCTCGGCGGTGTGCGCTTCGTGATCGCCGGCACTCTGATGTACGCGTTCCTGCGCTGGCGCGGGGCACCGGCGCCGACCTGGGCGCAGTGGAAAGCGGCGGGGATCATCGGGATTCTGTTGCTCAGCTTCGGCAACGGTGCGGTGACGTTGGCCGAGCACAGCGGCGTGGCGTCGGGTGTTGCGGCGCTGGCGGTGGCGACGGTGCCGCTGTTCACTTTGCTCTGCGGTTATTTCTGGGGCGCGCGCAACACCCGTCTTGAGTGGGCCGGGGTGGCGATGGGGATTATCGGTATCGCGATGCTCAACATGGGCTCCAACCTGCAATCGAGCCCGCTGGGCGCGGCGTTGCTGATTTTCGCGGCGGCGAGCTGGGCGTTTGGTTCGGTGTGGAGCAAGCATCTGCCGTTGCCTCAGGGCGCGATGGCCAGTGCCGTGGAAATGCTGGTCGGCGGCGTGGTGCTGTTGATCGGCAGCGCGGCGAGCGGTGAACACCTGCAGGCCATGCCGCCGCTGGAAGGCTGGCTGGTGCTGGCGTACTTGATCTTTTTCGGCTCGATCATCGCCTTCAATGCCTACATGTATCTGTTGAAAAACGTTCGCCCGGCGGCGGCTACCAGTTATGCCTATGTGAACCCGGCGGTGGCGGTGTTGCTGGGGATCGTGTTTGTCGGCGAGACCATCGGCATTGAAGAGGCGCTGGCGATGCTGGTGATCATTGGCGCGGTGGTGCTGATCGGTCTGCCGCAGTGGCGGCGCCCGGCACAGCCGCCGGTGGTCAGCGAGCCGGCTGCCGCAGCGAAGGTCATAGCGACGGAGCAGCGTGCGAATTAGGGTAAACTGCGCGCCATCGCACACTCGTTTTGCACAATCGCTCTGTTTTTTCCTACGGTACTCCCATGACTTTCGCCACCCTTGGCCTGATCGAACCCTTGCTGCGCTCCCTCGAGAAGCTCGGCTACCAGACCCCGACGCCGGTGCAGGCGCAAGCCATTCCGGCCGTGCTGGCCGGTCGTGACTTGATGGCCGCGGCCCAGACCGGCACCGGCAAGACCGCCGGTTTCGCCTTGCCGCTGCTGCAACTGTTGGCGATGGAAGGGCCGAAAGTCACCGCCAACTCGGTGCGTGCGCTGATTCTGGTGCCGACTCGCGAGCTGGCTGAACAAGTCCACGAAGCCGTGCGCCAGTACGCCGAAAACCTGCCGCTGCGCACTTACGCGGTGTACGGCGGCGTCAGCATCAACCCGCAGATGATGAAGCTGCGCGGCGGTGTCGATCTGCTGGTCGCCACTCCGGGCCGTCTGCTCGACCTGTTCCGCCAGAACGCGCTGAAGTTCAACCAGCTGCAAACCCTGGTGCTGGACGAAGCCGACCGCATGCTCGACCTGGGCTTTTCCGAGGAGTTGGCGAACATTTACCGCGCGCTACCTTCGAGACGTCAGACGCTGCTGTTCTCCGCGACCTTCTCCGATGACATCCGCCTGCTGGCCGGACAGATGCTCAATGATCCGCAGAGCATCGAAGTCAGCCCGCGCAACGTTGCGGCCAACACCGTCAAGCAATGGGTGGTGACGGTGGACAAGAAGCGCAAGCCGGAACTGTTCGTGCACCTGATGCGCAAGAACAAGTGGAAGCAAGTGCTGGTGTTTGCCAAGACCCGTAATGGTGTGGACGCGCTGGTTGAGAAGCTCCAGGGCTTGGGCGTGAATGCCGACGGCATCCACGGCGACAAACCGCAAGCAACACGGCAGCGGGCGCTGGATCGGTTCAAGGCCAGCGAAGTACAGATTCTGGTGGCCACCGACGTGGCGGCTCGTGGGCTGGATATCGAAGATTTGCCGCTGGTGGTCAACTTCGATTTGCCGATCGTCGCCGAGGATTACATTCACCGTATCGGTCGGACTGGTCGTGCGGGTTCGACCGGTGAGGCGATCTCGCTGGTTTGTGCCGATGAAGTGAACATGTTGTCGGCGATTGAGATGCTGACCCGCAGCACGTTGAAGCGCGAGGTTGAGCCCGACTTTGTGCCGGAGCACCGCGTGCCGGACACCGATGCCAGCGGTCAGGTGATCAAGAAGCCGAAGAAACCGAAAAAGCCGAAAGCGTCCGGTGGCGGTGGCAAGCGCAATCTGGGCAAGTGGGTGGACAGCGGCGAGACTCAGGCGCCGGAGCCTTCGATCAAGCCTGTTCGTAAAGTGCCGGTGTTCAATACCGGGCCGCGTAAGCGTAAGCCTTAAATATTGCCTTGAAGATCAAAAGCCCCTCACCCTAACCCTCTCCCAAAGGGAGAGGGGACTGATTGGGGGATGCTTCAGAAATACACCGACCTGATCCTGCTTTTCCGAATCCATAATCGACTCGGTCTTTCAGGTCGATGATGACGCCAGACACCTCGGTCTGCTCCCTATCCCGGCGGGAGAGGGGACTGATTGGGGGATGCTTCAGAGATGCGCCGACCTGATCCTGCTTTCCCGAATCCATAATCGACTCGGTCTTTCAGGTCGATGTATGACGCCAGACACCTCGGTCGGCTCCCTCTCCCTCCGGGAGAGGGCTGGGGTGAGGGTCAGGCAGGCGACTTGTCCTTGAGCCAATGTAGCATTCCCAAACCAGCCGCCCGGCCACTGGCAAAACACGCCGTCAGCAAATACCCCCCAGTCGGCGCTTCCCAATCCAGCATTTCCCCCGCACAGAAAACCCCCGGCAACGCCTTGAGCATTGACCGCTCATCCATCGCCTCGAACGTCACGCCGCCGGCACTGCTGATCGCTTCATCCAGCGGCCGGGTTTTCACCAGCGTCAGTGGCAAGGCTTTGATCGCCCGGGCCAACAACGCCGAATCGGCAAACGTTGCAGCGTCAGTGAGTTCTCGCAACAGCGCCGCTTTCACCCCATCAATCCCGACCTGACTGTGCAGATGCTTGGCCATCGAGCGAGAGCCCCGTGGTTTGCTCAACGCCGCCTGCAATTTATCCACAGGTCGGCCGGGCAGCAGGTCGATGTGAATGGTCGCTGCACCATGCACATTGATCGCCTCACGAATCGGTGCCGACAGCGCGTAGATCAAACTGCCCTCGATCCCGGTCGCGGTGATCACGCATTCGCCCAGACGCGGAACGTCGTCATTCAAACCGATGGCGATATTTTTCAGCGGGGCGCCGGCGAATTTGCTGACCAGCAATTCGCTCCAGGCCTGTACCTCGAAGCCACAATTGCTCGGCTGCAACGGCGCCAGTCCTACGCCGCGTTGCTCCAGCGCCAGCATCCACGTGCCGTCGGAGCCCAGTCGCGACCAGCTGCCGCCGCCGAGGGCGAGCAGGGTGGCGTCGGGGTTGAGGGTTTTCTCGCCTTCCGGGCTGTCGACGCGCAGCGCACCGTTTTCATCCCAGCCGAGCCAGCGGTGGCGGGTGTGGATAACCACGCCGCTGTCGCGTAGACGCTTGAGCCAGGCGCGCAGCAGCGGCGCGGCTTTCATGTCGGTAGGGAACACCCGGCCGGAGCTGCCGATGAAGGTTTCGATGCCCAACTCGTGAATCCAGCGGCACAGCGCGTCAGCGTCGAACGCGCGCAGCAGCGGGGCGATGTTCGGGGCGCGTTCGGCGTAGCGCGAGAGGAAGGCCGGGTAGGCTTCGGAATGGGTGATGTTCATGCCGCCGACCCCGGCCAGCAGGAACTTGCGGCCCACCGAGGGCATACCGTCGTACAGATCGACGCGGACTCCGGCCTGGCTCAGCACTTCGGCGGCCATCAGGCCGGCGGGGCCACCGCCGATGATGGCGACGTGAGCGGGAAGAGCGGCGGAAGTCTGAGTCATGGCGTGCGCTGCGGTCTGGCGAAATATGGCGCGCATTCTAACAGTGGAGATCCATTGTGGGAGCGAGCCTGCTCGCGATGCGGCAGATCAGTCACCATCAATTCCGGATGAGAGGGCCTCCTCGCGAGCAGGCTCGCTCCCACAAGGATTTGTGATGACCTGAAAGTCTGATCAAAAAACAACCAGCGCGCTGCAGGCCATGTTCAGCGTGGGCTGTAGTCCGTTTCGCTCAGGTTATCCACAGGCCGTTCCACAGCCATTGTGGGTAACGCAGCACAACTCAATGACAACCCGATGACTGCCAGACGCGCTGCGCACTGTGATGCAGGATGCCGTGACGGCGCGCAAGGGCCTGGCGATCCTTGCTGTAACCGCCGCCGATCACCCCGACCACCGGGATGTCGCGACCCAGGCAGTGGCGCATCACGCTTTCGTCGCGGGCGGCGACGCCTTCGTCGGTCAGTTGCAGATAACCGAGGGCGTCGTCCTTGTGCACGTCGACGCCGGCGTCGTACAGCACCAGATCCGGCTGATACAGCGGCAGCAGATAGTTGAGCGCATCGTCGACGACTTTCAGGTAATCGGCATCACCCATGCCGTTGGGCAGCGGAATGTCCCAGTCGCTTTCGGCCTTGCGTGCAGGAAAGTTCTTTTCGCAGTGCAGGGAAACGGTGATGGCTTCCGGGGTGTTGTGCAGAATCCGTGCAGTGCCGTCGCCCTGATGCACGTCGCAATCGAAGATCAGCACCCGGTTCACCCGGCCGCTTTGCAGCAGGTAGTGGCTGATGATCGCCAGGTCATTGAAGATGCAGAACCCGGCGGGGTAGTCGTAGTGGGCGTGATGAGTGCCGCCGGCGAGGTGACAGGCCAGGCCATGTTCCAGTGCTTTCTCTGCCGCGAGAATCGAACCGCCGACCGCCCGAACAGTGCGCCGCGCCAAGGCTTCGTTCCAAGGCAGACCGAGGCGCCGCTGGTCTTCGCGGGACAACTCGCCACTCATGTAGCGTTCGATATAGCTGCGGTCATGGGCGAGGGCGAGGATGTCGGCAGGGCACAGTTCAGGGCGCAGCAGATCTTCGTCGCGCGTCAGGCCGCTGTCCACCAGGTGATCGCGCAGCAGGCGGAACTTGTCCATGGGAAAGCGGTGATCCGCCGGAAACTCCGGGCTGTAGTCTTCGTGGTAGATCAACGGCAATGGCATGGCGGACTATTCATAAAGGCTGTAGGAAAGAGTGCAAAGCCTACCAGCGATGTAGACTTGCGGCATGGAAACGGAGGGGCACGATGGAGCCGATACTCGAGCTGGAAAGCGCTCGACTGCTGATGCGCCAGTGGCAGGACGCGGATTTGCCGGCATTTGCGGCGATGTGCGCCGATCCGCAGGTGATGCGCTACTTTCCCGCCCCTTTGAGTCGGCTGGAAAGCGCCGCGTTGATCGGCCGTGTACGCGGGCATTTTGCCGAGCACGGTTTTGGCTTGTGGGCGCTGGAGCGCAAGGACACCGGCGAGTTCATCGGTTTTACCGGGCTTGGCGTGGTCGGTTTCGAGGCGCCGTTTACCCCGGCGGTGGAAATCGGCTGGCGCCTGGCGAAAGAACACTGGGGCCTGGGATATGCCAGCGAGGCGGCGTGGACTGCGCTGCGTTGCGGTTTTGACCGGTTGGCCCTGAAGGAGATCGTGGCCTTCACCGCGCAGAGCAATCTGCCGTCGGAAAAAGTAATGCAGGCCATCGGCATGCATCACGACCCGGCCCATGATTTCGATCACCCGAAACTGGCTGTCGACCACCCGTTGCGTCGACATCTGTTGTACCGCATCACCAGGGAGCAATGGCTGCAGACCCTGCATGGCTAAGCCGACACGGACGTTTACAATGGCGCGATCATGGCTCGCGCCAGAACCTGAATTGGCCGCCGCAGCCAAGACTGCGCGGCATAGCGTTGTGTGAGGAGAGTCTGAATGAGCCAAGTGTTGGAAGATCTGGTGGATCTGCTGACCCTCGAACCGATCGAGGAAAACCTGTTCCGTGGTCGCAGTCAGGATCTGGGCTTTCGCCAGTTGTTCGGCGGCCAGGTGCTCGGCCAGTCGCTGTCGGCGGCCAGTCAGACCGTTGAAGAAACGCGTCATGTGCATTCGATGCACGGTTATTTCCTGCGTCCGGGCGATGCCAAGTTGCCGGTGGTCTACTCGGTTGATCGCGTGCGCGACGGCGGCAGTTTCAGCACCCGCCGCGTGACCGCGATCCAGAAGGGCCACCCGATTTTTACCTGCAGCGCTTCGTTCCAGTACGACGAAGAAGGCTTCGAACACCAGAGCCAGATGCCGCAAGTGGTCGGTCCGGAAAACCTGCCGTCGGAGCTGGAACTGACCCAGCAACGCGCGCACCTGATCCCGGAGCACATGCGCGAAAAGCTGCTGTGCCCGAAACCGATCGAAGTGCGCCCGGTCACTGAAAAAGACCCGTACAACCCGCAACCGGCGGACCCGATCAAGTACGTGTGGTTCCGCGCTGATGGTGCGTTGGCCGATATTCCTGCGCTGCACAAATACCTGCTGGCCTATGCCTCGGACTTCGGTCTGCTGACCACCTCGATGCTGCCGCACGGCAAATCGGTCTGGCAGAAAGACATGCAGGTCGCCAGCCTCGATCACGCCTTGTGGTTCCACAATGATCTGCGTGCCGATGACTGGTTGCTCTACGCCATGGACAGTCCGTGGGCCGGCAACTCTCGCGGGTTCTCCCGTGGCAGCGTGTTCAACCGCGCCGGGCAACTGGTCGCTTCGGTGACTCAGGAAGGCCTGATCCGTCATCGCAAGGACTGGGCATGAGTCTGGCGGATGTGCGGCACTGGGTGTTCGACATGGACGGCACCCTGACCGTCGCCG
This sequence comes from Pseudomonas sp. SDO52101_S400, assembly GCF_054071635.1. Classification (NCBI taxonomy): domain Bacteria; kingdom Pseudomonadati; phylum Pseudomonadota; class Gammaproteobacteria; order Pseudomonadales; family Pseudomonadaceae; genus Pseudomonas; species Pseudomonas sp. SDO52101_S400. The sequence continues at coordinate 30,884 of NZ_JBSVWF010000048.1, forward strand.
TGCATGACTTCGCGGCGATTCGCGTGGCGCTGGCGATTCCGCCGGAGGACGACATCCTCACCCACCTCGCGGCGTTGCCCGCCGAAGAAGCGGCGGCGAAACATGCGTGGCTGCTGGAGCATGAGCGCGATCTGGCGCTTGGCTCGACCCCGGCAGTCGGCGCGGTGGAGCTGGTGCGCGACCTGCACGCGCGAGGCTATCGCCTCGGCATCCTGACCCGCAATGCGCGGGAGCTGGCCCATGTGACGCTGGAAGCCATCGGCCTCGCCGACTGCTTCGCGGTGGAGGATGTGTTGGGTCGCGATGAAGCACCGCCGAAACCGCATCCGGGCGGTTTACTGAAACTGGCTGAGGCCTGGCAAGTACAGGCGAGCGAGATGGTGATGGTCGGTGACTACCGATTCGACCTCGATTGCGGTCGGGCTGCCGGGGCGCACACGGTGCTGGTGAACCTGCCGGACAATCCATGGCCGGAGCTGACCGACTGGCACGCGAAGGATTGTGTGCAATTGCGGCGAATGTTTTTGGCCTGAGGCCTGCATTGTCTGCACGGACGCCTTCGCGAGCAAGCCCGCTCCCACAGGGAAACGCATTCCAAATGTGGGAGCGGCGGTGCGACGACTCGACTTGCTCGCGAAGAGGCCAGACCATCCACCCAACAACTTACTGCTCGAATATTGCTTTCTGACCTTCCGGTGAGGTCAGCATGCCGTCGCCGTTATGCCCGACGCCGGGCACTTCCACCAGCCGCTGATTCACCCCTTCCGGATGCCGGCGCAGCAGATAGCTGAAAAACATTTTTCCGCGCATCAGGCGATAGGCGCCTTGTGCTTCGGCGGCGCAGCTCTTGTCCAGCGCCGGGTGTTGCGGGTCGGTGTCCTGCTGGCCCAGCAGATAAATCACCTCGCGTTTGACGTAACTGCCTTCAAGCTGCGCGGGCGTTTGCCCACCGGAGTAGATCGGCGGATCCACCAGACCGTACTTCCAGCGGTTGAAACCCGGGCACTGCGCGTGATCGAACGCTACCGGTCGTTGTTCATTGAAGTAGGCGTACGAGGACGGGTTGGCCACCACATAACGCAAGCGAATGCCTTCGGCCTTGAGCGCTGGCTGTTCGCGGGCCAGCAGGGCATAGCGCTGCACCACCTGACCGCCGCCGGAGTGGCCGAAGATCACGATCTGCTTAACGTCCGGAAACTGTTTGCGATCGGTCAGCCGCCCGACGATTTCGTCCAATGCGGCGTAGGAACTGAGCGCGTTCGGCCCTGTGGATAACCCGCCACCCATCCATTCATTGCCTTTCCAGCGCAGCACGCTGGCGGGTAACGAATAGAGAGCGACATCGCTTTCATTGAGAAACTGCGGGGCGATCACCAGGGTGTTGGCGGTTTGCCCGGCAAGTTCAGCCGCGCTCTCGCCACTCTTGCGATAGGTTTCGGCGTTGCGCAGCTTGCCATGAATGACGATCAGCACCCGCTCGATTTTCGCCGGCGCCGGGCCGATGCCCACCGCCATTTCCCCGGCCTGCAGTTGCAGGCGTCCGGGACTGATCGCGTCGACGCCGGCCGCTTGCGCGGTGCCGCCGATGAACAGTAAAGCCAACAGCCATTTATGCATTTACAGGTTTTTCGCCGCAAAGGTATCGCACTGGCCGACCTGGCCCTGGGCGAATCCGGTTTTGAACCAGCGCACCCTTTGCGCCGACGTACCGTGGGTAAACGAGTCCGGCACCACACGGCCCTGACCCTGTTGTTGCAGGCGATCATCACCGATGGCGTTCGCCGCATTCAAGGCTTCTTCGATATCGCCGGGTTCCAGCCAGTTCAGACGTTTCTGGGCGTTGTAGGCCCAGACACCGGCCAGGCAGTCGGCTTGCAGTTCCTGGCGCACCAGCAGTCCGCCGTCGCCTTGCATCTGCCGGCCTTGCTGGCGCGCGGCCTGGATTTTCGCCGAGACGCCAAGCAGCGTCTGCACATGGTGCCCGACTTCGTGAGCGATCACGTAGGCCTGGGCGAAGTCGCCGGCCGCCTTGAAGCGTTGGGCCATTTCCTGGAAGAACGCCATGTCCAGATAGACCTTCTGGTCTGCCGGGCAATAGAACGGGCCGGTGGCCGAGGTGGCCATGCCGCAGGCCGAGTTGACCCGATTGCTGAACAGCACCAGGGTCGGGTCTTTGTATTGCCGGCCGGCCTGCTGGAAGATCGCGCCCCAGGTGTCTTCGGTGTCGCCGAGGATCGAGCGCACGAACTCGGCCTGTTCATCGTTGGCCGGTGGTGCCTGACGGGTTTGCGAAGTTGGTGCCGCTTGCTGCGTACCCTGGCCGGTAAGCTGGCCGAGAATTTGTAGTGGATCCTGCCCGGTGATCCAGCCGATACCGACGATCAACAGAATCGCCCCGAGGCTCAGGCCTTTGCCACCGCCGAATCGCATGCCACCACTGTCACCGCCCATGTCATCGCCACGGGCGTCGACGACGTTGTCACTGCGTCGGCCTTTTCTCCATAGCATGTGGGAATCCTCGTCTGTTCAGGTGGAAAGTGTGTGTGGTGATGAGTGTTGCTGGTGTGTGAGTGTGGCGCCAGTCCGGTCGTCCGTCCATTCGTACACGCAGGCTGACTCCTGGCCGATTACCGACGGTTAAGAGCTCAAGATCGGGTGCGAATTCCATCTGCTGTCTTTTTAATCGTGGTTCCAGATTTTGCGTTAATGAATATGTATTTTAGAATCGCCGAAATTTCCTTCGGAATCGCACCATGGCCGGCAGTCAGATCGAACGGGTTTTCAGCGTACTGGAAAGCCTCACCCACGAGCCGCGCGGACTGCCGCTGCAAACCCTTGCGGAACAAATCGACATTCCGAAAAGTGCGACCCATCGCTTGCTCGCCGAATTGTCCCGGCTGGGCTATGTCCGGCAGAACCCGGAAACCCTGCGTTATCACTTGTCGACCAAATTGGTGGCGATGGGCTTTCGCTATCTGTCGAGCAGCGGCGCCGACATTGTGCAGCCGGTGCTTGATCGACTGGCGCAGGAAACCGGCGAGCTGGTGCGGTTGGGCGTCACCGATGGCGAGCGTCAGACCTGGATCGCCAAGTCACAGGGTGCGCGCAGCGGATTGCGCTACGACCCGGACATGGGCCGTGATGCGCCGCTGTTCTACACCGCGTCCGGCCATGCGTGGCTGGCGAGCATGAGTGATGCCGAGGCGTTGTCGCTGGTTGAACGTCAGGCTGCCGAAATACCGGTGGATATCGGGCCGAATGCCCCGCGCACCAACATTGAATTGCTCGAGCATCTGCGCGTGGCGCGTGAGCAGGGTTACGCCTGTGTCGAAGAGAGTTCGGCGGTGGGCACGTCGGCCATTGCGGCCGTGGTGCGGCATCCGGCGGATGGCCGAGTGATCGGGGTGTTGAGCATTGCCGGACCGAGTGCGCGGATGCCGGGGGCGAGGTTGCATGAACTGGCGCCGCTGTTGCTGAAGTTTACCGAGGAGTTGTCGGCGGCGAGCCTGGCTTCGGAGTTGTTCGTCTGACCGCGCAATGGCAGGCGGGATGAGGTTGTCTGTAAAACTGTGCGTTGTTCGCACAATATTCTGCTTGAAGGGTGTGAGAATTTGGAACTAGGTTCTAAATTATCGCTGGAGGCTCTTTCCTCATGTTGATTTCAAGAGATAGCCAATGACCGTCAGCACACCGCTTTCCGGCGTCAACCAACCCTTCAAGGGGATCTTGCTGATTGTCGTGGCGACGTTTCTGTTCTCCAGTCACGATGCGCTGTCGAAATACCTCTCGGGTTTTTATCCGATCATCATGGTGGTGTGGGCGCGGTATCTGGTGCACACGCTGCTGATGGCGGGGATTTTCCTGCCACAGTCCGGGTTGCGTGTGCTGCGCACCAAGCGCCCGTTGTGGCAATTGGCGCGGGCGTTGTGCCTGCTGGGCACCAGCCTGTTTTTCACCACGGCGTTGCTGTACATCCCGCTGGCAGAAGCCACATCGGTCAACTTTCTTGCGCCGGTGCTGGTGACGGCGCTGTCGGTGCCGCTGCTCAAGGAGCGGGTGACGCGGGGCCAGTGGATTGCGGTGATCTGCGGGTTCATAGGTGTGCTGATCATCGTTCATCCCGGTGGCGAATTGTTTACCCCGGCGATTCTGTTGCCGTTCTGTTCGGCGCTGTTTTTCTGCTTCTATCAGTTGCTCACCCGCAAGCTCAGCGAGATCGACAGCCCGACCACCAGCAATTTTTTCGCCGGGTTGTGCAATACGCTGGTGATGAGTGCGCTGGTGCCGTTCTTCTGGCAGGTGCCGAGCCTGGGGCATGCCTTGTTGATGCTGGCGCTGGGTACGTGCGGGATGACCGCGCATCTGTTTCTGACCCAGGCATTCCGGCATGCCGCGCCGGCGTTGCTGGCGCCGTTCGGCTATTGCCAGATCGTGTTTGCGGGGCTGTTGGGGTGGTTGCTGTTCGCGCACACGCCGACCCTGATGACAGTGATCGGGATTGCGGTGATCTGTTGCAGCGGACTGGCGGCAGCGTGGCAGCAGAGCCGGCGCTGAAAAGAAAACCGGCCTGAAATCAGGCCGGTCGGTGCGGGATGGCTACTCAGTATTGAAGGGCTACTCGGTAACGGCAGGAATCTTGCGCGGGGCCATGAAGTACATCCAGGTCAGTGCGATGAAGTACATCGCCGGAATCAGGGTGAACAGCACGGTGTAGTTGTTGTTGGTGACGGTGAGGATGTGGCCGACGATCTGGGTCATGAACATCCCGCCGATCGCTGCACACATGCCGCCGAAACCAAACACGGTGCTCATCATGTGTTTTGGCGTGTAGTCCATCACCAGGCTCCAGATGTTGGCTGTCCAGGCCTGGTGCGCGCCGATGGCCAGGGAGATGGCGGCCACTGCGATCCACAGATTGGCGGAACCGGCCGCCATGACCACACCGATGATGCAGCAGGCGAACAGGAACATCGACAGCAGCCGTGCCTTGATCGAGTTCATGCCGCGACCGATCAGGAACGAAGACAGAATCCCGCCGCCCACGCTGCCGAAGTCGGCGGTGACGTAGATGATGATCAGCGGAATGCCCATCTGGGTGACGTTGATACCCAGGTTGTATTGCTGATTGAGAAACGGCGGCAGCCAGTACAGGTAGAACCAGAACACCGGCGCGGTCAGCGAGTAGGCGAGGGCGAAGGCCCAGGTGCCGCGCATGCGCAGGATCCGCGAGAACGGTACGCGGGCCTGTTCCGGTTCGACTTCTTTCTGGATGTAGTCCAGCTCCGACTGTTTCACGCTCGGGTGATCTTCCGGGTTGAAATACTTCAGGCCCCAGAACAGCAGCCAGATCCCGCCCAGTGCCGACATGCACAGGAACGCGGCCTGCCAGCCCCACACATGAAGAATCAGCGGCAGCAGCATCGGCGTGAACATCGCGCCGACGTTGGTGCCGGCATTGAAGATGCCGGTGGCCACGGCGCGTTCGCCGGCGGGAAACCACAGGCGCGTGGTTTTCACGCAGGCCGGGTAGTTGGCCGCTTCGGTCAGGCCGAGAATGAACCGGCAGACCATGAAGCCCACCGCCGAGGTCGCCAGACCATGGGCGCCTGTGGCCAGGCTCCAGAGCAGCACGGCGCAGAAGAACACACGTTTCACGCCGACCCGGTCGATCAGTCGTCCTTGCAGCACGAAGCCGATCGCGTAGCCGACCTGAAACCAGAAGTTGATGTTGGCGTAGTCCATCGCCGTCCAGCTCATTTCCTTGGCGAGGATGGGCTGCATGACGCCGAGGGCAGCGCGGTCGATGTAGTTGAGGGTGGTGGCAAAAAACACCAGCGCCAGCATGCCCCAACGGGTCTTGCCGACGGCCATGGCGCCGCGGATCTTGTCGCCGATGCCACCCGTGGCAGTGCTCATGGCCGGGGCCATGCGGGAAGTCTGTGAAGGAATCATGTGTTCCACCCGTTTTTGGATTTGTTATTTGGTGTGCTTTTTTTGTGCACGCTGCGACCGGTGGTTCAGATCCGGACTCAAGGTGAAAGGGATGTTGGGCAGTGGACGAAAAATCGTCAATTCGCCAAACCGGCATTGTGTTCGATAATCGCACGCAAAACTAACCGGGTAGTACAGTTTAAATTGCTCAATGAAAAACCGGGACCAATAATTCGCTCACCTTATAAAAGCGGCGCAATCCTCGTAGCCGAAGTCTCCCCGGGAGTTGAAACATGCAGCGATCCATTGCCACCGTTTCCTTGAGCGGAACCCTGCCGGAAAAACTCGAAGCCATTGCCGCCGCCGGGTTCGACGGGGTGGAGATTTTCGAGAACGACCTTCTGTACTACGACGGCAGCCCCCGGGAAATCCGGCAGATGTGTGCTGACCTCGGCATAGCCATCACCCTGTTCCAGCCGTTCCGCGATTTCGAAGGCTGCCGCCGCGATCGTCTGGAGCGCAATCTGGAGCGGGCCGAGCGCAAGTTCGATCTGATGCAGGAGCTGGGCACCGACCTGGTGCTGGTGTGCAGCAACGCCTCCCCCGACAGTATCGGCGATCAGCAGGTTCTCATCGATGATCTGCGCCTGCTGGCCGAGCACGCCGGTGCCCGTGGACTGCGCATCGGTTATGAAGCGCTGGCCTGGGGCCGTCACGTCAATACTTATCAACAGGTCTGGGACATCGTGCGTCAGGCCGATCATCCGGCCCTCGGCGTGTTGCTCGACAGCTTCCACACCCTGTCGCTCAAGGGTGATCCTCGGGCGATTGCCGAGATTCCCGGCGACAAGATCTTCTTCGTGCAGATGGCCGACGCGCCGATCCTGGCGATGGACGTGCTGGAGTGGAGCCGGCATTTCCGCTGCTTCCCGGGGCAGGGTGAATTTGATCTGCCGGGCTTCCTCGCGCCGATCATCCAGAGTGGTTACACCGGACCGCTGTCGCTGGAAATCTTCAATGACGGCTTCCGCGCTGCGCCGCCTCGGGCCAATGCGGCCGACGGCTTGCGTTCGCTGCTGTATCTGGAGGAGAAAACCCGCCAGCGTCTGGAGCAGGAAGCCCGGCCTGTGGATAACCGCGAAATCCTCTTCGAAACGCCGAAGGCCAGCGCCTACAACGGCATCGAGTTTCTTGAGTTTGCCGTCGACGAAGCGCTCGGCGCCAAGCTGTCGAACTGGCTTGAGCGGCTGGGGTTCGTCAAGGCCGGGCAGCATCGTTCCAAGAGCGTCAGCCTGTTGCGCCAGGGCGATATCAACCTGATCCTCAACTCCGAACCTTACTCGTTCGCTCACAGTTTCTTCGAGGCCCATGGCCCGTCGCTCTGCGCCACCGCCGTGCGGGTCAAGGACAGCGCCAGTGCCCTGGCCCGTGCCGTCGCCTATAAAGGTCAGCCGTATCGCGGACTGGTCGGCCCCAATGAACTGGAGCTGGCAGCAGTGCGTGCGCCGGATGGCAGCCTGATTTATCTGGTGGATGAGGAAGCGGATGTCTACGGCACCGACTTCAATCTGCTGCCGGGCGCGGTAGCCCGGGGCGGGCTCAAACGCATCGATCACATGGCCATGGCGCTGCCGGCAGACAGCCTCGACAGTTGGGTGCTGTTCTACAAGAGCCTGTTGGATTTCGAGGCCGACGACGAGGTGGTGCTGCCCGACCCGTACGGTCTGGTGAAGAGCCGAGCCCTGCGCAGCCGCGACAGTTCGATCCGCTTGCCGCTGAACATTTCCGAGAACCGCAACACAGCGATCTCACACGCCTTGTCGAGTTATCGCGGCTCCGGGGTGCATCACATCGCGTTCGATTGCGACGACATCTTTGCTCAGGTCAGCCGTGCCAAGGAGGCGGGCGTTCCGCTGCTGGATATTCCGCTCAATTACTACGATGACCTTGCGGCGCGATTCGATTTCGATGACGAGTTTCTCAGCGAACTGGCGTACTACAACGTGCTGTACGACCGCGATGCGCAGGGCGGCGAGTTGTTCCACGTCTACACCGAGCCGTTCGAGGGTCGCTTCTTCTTCGAGATCATCCAGCGCAAGAACGGTTACGCCGGTTATGGCGCGGCCAACGTTGCGGTAAGGCTGGCGGCGATGGCCAAAGCACGCAGTGGTGCCGTTCGCCAGGCGAAGTTGTAGGAAATTCGTAAACGCGGGATTAAACACGGGTCGCGTGGCTTCCTTCACTGGGGCGCGCGGCCCATAATCGCCAGCCTGTGCAGTGATGGCCGTGAGCCCGCAATGACAATGACTTCAGAACTTTCCGCAGCCCCCGTTCTACCAGCGGTAGAGCCGCGCAAGAGTCGCAAGAACAACCCGGAAAAGACCCGCGAAAACATCCTGCAGGAAGCGATCGTCGAGTTCGTACAGCAGGGCCTGTCCGGTGCCCGCGTCGATGCAATCGCCGAGCGTATCCACACCTCCAAGCGCATGATCTATTACTACTTCGGCAGCAAGGAGCAGTTGTACGTCGAGGTGCTGGAAAAGCTCTACGGCGATATCCGCAGCACCGAAAACCGTCTGCACCTGGCCGAGTTGCCGCCGGTGGAAGCGATCCGGCGCCTGGTGGAGTTCACCTTCGATCACCACGACCGCAACGTCGATTTCGTGCGCATCGTCTGCATCGAGAACATCCACAACGCTGAATACGTGAAGCGTTCCGATGCGATCAAGGCGATGAACAATACGATCCTTGATTCGCTGGGCGAGATCCTTGCGCGCGGGGTTGCTGAAGGTGTATTCCGCGCCGGGCTCGACGCACTGGACGTGCATCTGCTGATCAGTTCGTTCTGCTTCTATCGCGTGTCGAACCGCCACACCTTTGGTGAGATCTTTCAGATCGACCTGCCGGACGAAACCATCAAACAGCGTCATCGCGAGATGATTTGCGAGTCGGTGCTGCGTTACCTGCAGGTCTGATCGATATCGAGGGGGGCGTCGCCCCCTCACGGTTTTATCCTTTCATGCTTTGAAAATGCGCCAGCATTCGCTGCGCATCCGGCGCCACGCCGCTGAACAGTTCAAACGCCTTCACTGCCTGGAACACCGCCATGTTGCCGCCATCCAGGGTTCGGCAACCCAGGGCACGGGCGTTGCGCAGCAGTTCGGTTTCCAGCGGGAAATACACGATCTCCGCCACCCACAGTTCTGGACGCAGCAAGGCTGCCGGCACCGGCATGCCCGGCAATTTGGCCATGCCCATCGGCGTGGTATTTACCAGCCCGTCTGCTTGATCCAACGCGCTCGGCAGGTCATGTCCGGCCGCGGCGCGACCCGCGCCAAAATGCTGATTGAGGTTATTGGCCAGGCTTTCAGCTCGCTCGACATCCACATCAAAAATGCTCAGCTGTTGTACGCCTTCGCTCAACAAGGCGTGGGCCACCGCCGCACCGGCGCCGCCGGCGCCCATCTGGACCACACGCTCGCGGGTGACGTCTGGCAGGCCACGACGAAAACCTTCGGCAAAACCCAGGCAATCGGTGTTGTGGCCGACGCGTTTGCCGTCCTTCAGCACCACCGTGTTCACGGCGCCGATGCCTCGGGCTTCCGGGGATAACTCATCGAGCAACGGGATGATTGCCTGCTTGCAAGGGAAGGTGATGTTCAGCCCGGTGTAATTCATTCGCTCGGCGGCCAGCAGCAGGTCGGGCAGGGCGTTGCTGTCCAGTTGCAGTTGATCGAGATCGATCAGTCGGTACAGGTATCGCAGACCCTGTTCGTCACCTTCGTGTTCGTGCAGCGCCGGTGTGCGGGAGGCCTGGATGCCGGCGCCGATCAGCCCGGCGAGTATCACGTTGTTGCGGCTCATGCGGTTCACCCCTTCAGACGCTGGCTGAAATGTTCCAGGGCCAGGCGATAACCGTGGCTGCCGAAGCCGCACATCACGGCCGTGGCGATGGCCGAGACGAACGAGTGATGACGGAACGGCTCGCGGGCGTGGACGTTGGACAGGTGCACTTCGATCACCGGCAATTCGCTGGCGACCAAGGCGTCGCGGATCGCTACCGACGTGTGAGTCCAGGCGGCCGGATTGATGACGATGCCGGCGCAGCGCTGGCGGGCGCCGTGAATCCAGTCGAGCAGTTCGCCTTCGTGGTTGGTCTGGCGAAACTCCACGGCCAGGCCGAATTCTTCGGCGGCGCGTCCGCACAGGGCAGAGATGTCGGCCAGGGTTTCGTGACCGTAGGTCGCCGGTTCACGGGTGCCGAGCAGGTTCAGGTTCGGGCCGTTGAGCACCAGAACGATAGGGGGCATGGGGGCAAACTCCACTTATTGTTTTTGGCTTGGGTCGAGGGGTTCGACCTGTGGAGTTAAATTGTACTAGCTGGTTACTTTAAGCAATTGCTCTGCATCGACAGCCGTGATTTCTGTGCGGTGATCGCACACTGGCGAGAATCAGTGCGGCAACTGCTCGACCAGAAAATCGATGAAAGCCCTGACGCGCAGTGGCATGTGGCGATTCTGGGGGTACAGCAACGTGAACGGTCGCGAGCGCCCGCTGTAGGGTTTGAGCACTTCTATCAGCGAGCCGTCGGCCAATTCTTTTTCGACGATGAAGCGATAGGTCTGGAACAACCCGGCACCGTGTCTGGCCAGGGTCACGCCACCGAGCACATCATCGGAGCAACAGAAATTGCCCTCGGCGAGGATTTCCCGTGGCACGTCCTCGTCGTAAAACAGCCAGGTGATCCGCCGCCCACTGCTGGGCAATTCGTACTGGATGCATTCGTGCTGTTCGAGGTCTTCGAGGGTCTGTGGCGTGCCGGCGCGTTTGAGGTAATCGGGGCTGGCGACCATCACCAGCGCTGCATCTTCCAGGTGCCGGGCGATCAGGCCGGAGTCGGGAATCGCCCGCACGCGGATCGCCATGTCGTAGCCCTCGCCGACGAAGTCGATGTTGCGGTTGCTGATGTGCATGTCGACCTTCACTTGCGGGAAGCGTGCACGAAAGGCCGGCAGCAGCGGCAGGATTCTGTGGTGGGCGTAAGTCGTAGGAATACTGATGCGCAGGGTGCCGGACGGTTCCTGCTGCTGGCCCATGACCTCCCGTTGCGCCTCGACCAGTTGCGCCAGCGCCTGACGGCATTCTTCGTAGTAGCGCCGGCCACTGTCGGTCAACTTCACACTGCGGGTGGTGCGTGCAAACAGGCGTACGCCCAGGCGTTCCTCCATGCGTGACACCGAGCGGCTCACCGCCGCCGGCGTCACCGATGCAGCCTGCGCGGCCCCGGTGAAGCTGCCGCACTCGGCCGCCAGACAAAACAACTCGATGCTGCCCAGCTGAAGATCGTCGAAGTGTCGCTGCATGATTGATTACACCGGGGAATGAGTCTTCGTATGTAGCAAATGCGCGGTCGCTGCGAAAGAACTGCTTACCATTTTGCGCGGGGCTTTCCTGAATCCCGCACTAGGCTCGAAAACGTAATGACCATTGAAGGCAACAATGCCGATGGTCGGAATTGTCAGGGAATGGCAGTTTTCGAAACTCTTTAACCTAACGGATGGGTTAGCATGAAAGTGTGCAGTTACAAGGGATTGTCGGTGGTGATCATGCTGCGAGACGAACATTGTCCGCCTCATGCGCACGTAGATTCAGGTGCATGGAGTGCCCGCTTCAAATTCAGCTTCTGGCACAACGGCGTGGAGTTATGGGATGTGGTGCCGCTGTCGCGTCGGCCACCGATTGCAGTGCTTGAGGGGCTACGGCAGTCGCTCCGTGAAACCGTTCATCTGCGGCGAGCTCGCCGAATCTGGTGGACTCGTTTGCAGACGGCGTGTCTCGATAATCAATGGTGGGACGGGGACTCGAACGAAGTGGCCGTCATGCGCGAAGTCACCCATTCGACCTTCAGAATCGGATCGGCATATTACGAACCAGAAGAAAACAAAACCCTGCTGGCCCTGGTCGGTGCTCAGGAAGGTGTGGAGATCGAACTATGAAAACAGTAAAGGCCGGCTTGCATGCTGATCGACCGGTAACGGAAAAACGTCTCGATGAAGCTGTTGAGCGGGGGGGGCTGCGCCGACGCAGCAGCCTGCAAGCCGTGTCTGTGGCCTTTCAGAAACCTTGCCTGGTGATTCACTTTGAAGACGACAGCGGCGTGCTGCTACCAGTGAATCTCTACCGGGAATTCGATGATTTCGAAGTGGAAGACTTTAACGGACTGCACGTCGGCTTCGCCGGCACCGCGCTGTGCCACGACGGCAAGGACCTGCAGGTTTCCATCGCCGGCATGATCTCCGCCAGCCAGCCATTGATGGCGATGGCAGCCTCGGTGATCGCCTCCCGCAATGGCCGCCAGAGCAGTACCGCGAAAGCTGAAGCTGCACGGGCCAACGGCCGGAAGGGCGGGCGCCCGCGCAAGGTTGATCCTGAGTTATGAACAGGCAAAAAAAAGCCGTCGGTCAGGACGGCTTTCTTGTATCTGGCACCTGCGATCAACGCCGGGTCAACAGCACACCGGATTCCATGTGGTGAGTCCACGGGAACTGGTCGAACAACGCGCAGCGGGTGATGCGGTGCGTATCGTGCAGTTGGGCGATGTTGGCCGCCAGGGTCTCCGGGTTGCAGGAGATGTACAAGATGTTGTCGAAGCGACGGGTCAGTTCGCAGGTGTCCGGGTCCATGCCGGCCCGTGGCGGGTCGACGAACACGCTGCCGAACTCGTAGCTTTTCAGGTCGATGCCGTGCAGACGACGGAACGGCCGGACTTCGTTCAGGGCTTCGGTCAGCTCTTCGGCAGACAGGCGTACCAGCGTGACGTTATCCACAGCGTTTTCGGCCAGGTTGCTCAACGCAGCGTTGACCGAGGTCTTGCTGATTTCGGTGGCCAGCACTTTGCGTACTCGAGTCGCCAACGGCAAGGTGAAGTTGCCGTTGCCGCAGTAGAGCTCCAGCAGATCGTCGCTGCGATCGCCGAGTGCTTCGTATGCCCAGTTGAGCATCTTCTGGTTCACAGTGCCGTTGGGCTGCGTGAACGCGCCTTCCGGCTGGCGATAGCTGAAGGTGCGGCCGCCGACGTCGAGTTTTTCGACCACGTAATCGAGGCCGAGCACTTCGCGCTTGCCCTTGGAGCGGCCGATGATGCTGACGCCCAGATCCGCCGACAGTTTGGTCGCCGCCGCATGCCAGTGTTCGTCCAGCGGACGGTGATAGCACAGGGTGATCATCGCGTCGCCGGCCAGGGTGGTCAGAAACTCCACCTGAAACAACTTGTGGCTCAGCGCCGCGCTGGCCTGCCAGGCCGCCTTCAATTGCGGCATCAACTGGTTGATGCGCAGGCTGGCGATCGGAAACTCCTCGATCAGGATCGGCGTGCGCTTGTCGTCCTGGGAAAACATCGCGTAGTGCCGCTCACCGCCCTCGCGCCACAGGCGGAATTCGGCGCGCAGGCGGAAGTTCTGCAGCGGCGAGTCGAACACCGTTGGCTCCGGTGCATCGAACGGGGCCAGCAGGTCACGCAGGCGCGCGACCTTGTCTTCGAGTTGTGCGGCGTAGGCCTGGGAATCAAAAGTCATGCGTTGAACCAACCCAGCTTGATCACGAACAGAATCGACAGGATCACCAGCGCCGGGTTCAGCTCACGGGCGCGACCTGACAGCAGTTTGATCGCAGTCCAGGCGATGAAGCCGAAGGCGATGCCGTTGGCGATGGAATAGGTGAATGGCATCGCCAGGGCGGTAACCACGACCGGTGCGGCGACAGTGATGTCGTCCCAGTCTATTTCCGCCAGGCCCGAAGTCATCAGCACGGCGACGAACAGCAGGGCTGGCGCGGTGGCGAATGCCGGAACACTCGATGCCAGTGGCGAGAAGAACAACGCCAGCAGGAACAGAATCGCAACGACGACGGCGGTCAGGCCGGTGCGGCCCCCGGCACTCACGCCCGCAGCGGATTCGATGTAGCTGGTGGTGGTCGAGGTGCCCAGCAACGAACCGGCCATTGCCGCCGTACTGTCGGCGATCAGTGCGCGGCCCATTTTCGGCATGTGGCCGTCCTTGCCCATCAGGCCGGCGCGCTTGGCGACGCCGATCAGGGTGCCGGAGTTGTCGAACAGGTCGACGAACAGGAAGGCGAAAATCACGCTGACCAGACCGATGTCCAGTGCGCCCTTGATGTCCAGTTGCAGGAAGGTCGGGGCCAGCGAAGGTGGCATCGAGGTCACGCCGCCGAACGGGGTGAAGCCCATCACGATCGAGACAATGGTCACCGCGAGAATGCCGATCAGCACTGCGCCGCGCACTTTCAGGGCTTCAAGGGCAACGATCAGGGCGAAACCGAGGGTGGCGAGGATCGGTGCCGGTTGTTTCAGGTCACCGAGGCCGACCATGGTCGCCGGGTTGCTGACCACGATACCGGCGTTGTGCAGGGCGATCAGGGCCAGGAACAGGCCGATACCGGCAGCAATCGCCGAACGCAGCGGCAGCGGAATGCTGTTGATGATCCATTCACGGATACGGAAGATCGACAGCAGGAAGAAGCACACGGCCGAAATGAACACCGCACCCAGCGCCACTTGCCAGGTGTGGCCCATGTGCAGCACGACGGTGTAGGTGAAGAAGGCGTTCAGACCCATGCCCGGCGCGAGGGCGATCGGGTAGTTGGCGATCAGGCCCATGACTGTGGAGCCGATGGCGGCCGCCAGACACGTGGCGACGAACACCGCGCCTTTGTCCATGCCGGTCTCGCCGAGAATGCTCGGGTTGACGAACAGAATGTAGGCCATGGCCAGGAAGGTCGTGACGCCCGCCAGAATCTCGGTACGCACGTTGGTGTTGTGTGCCTTGAGTTGAAACAGCCTTTCCAGCATGTCTGCTCCCCGTGGCGCGCGTGGCGCCGTGAATGTATCGACCTCAACAGCAAAGCACAGACCGTCGCAAGCGCCTGGAAAATTGTGGTGGGCCGGAAAAAGCCGCGCATCATACCAGCAGCGTGAGGAATATGGCGGATGTTGGCATCGATCGTCGGCGAAGTTTTGTGTCGCGGCCAAACCGGCCATACTGCGCGCTGATTTTTCGGGAATGGATCGCATGAACAAGCATTGGATGAAGGCCTGCGGGTTGATCGCACTGTTGCTGACCGGGGCACCCGCCGCATTCGCCGCATCGGCAGCGCCGCTGAGCGAGGTGAAAGTCATCAAGGTTCAGTCGGCGTCCTGCGGGCTCGAAGACATTACCGATGGCCAGGTGCAGACCCGTTGCGATCACAGTGCGCCGGGCATCAAGGTCTATGTGCTGGAAATCGGCTATGGCCAGAGCCAGCCCCAGGCCGCACTGGACGGTTTTGAAGTGAACGGCACGCGAAGCCCGGTGTGTGCCTTTGATAACGGCAATCTGACCGAATGCACGCCCGGCAGTAAAACCGTGGGATCTCTCTATACCTTCGATCTGGCAGGTCGGCAGGAGGGCACTTTCACGTTCAGCAACACATCGATCAACGCCCCGCGCAATACGATGTCGACTCAGCTTTACATCAAGTAACGGCTGTTGCGAACAGGGCAGGTCAAAGCTGACTACGCTTTAAAGATCACCCAGCGGATGTCGCCCATGACCTTTAGAGCCCTGATTACCCTCGCCGAGGGCATCGATGATCTGCAATGCGTGACCCTCATCGATGTGTTGCGCCGTGCCGGCGTGGAAGTGGTGGCAGCCAGCATCGAAGGTCGGCGCATGCTGACCTGCGCCCGAGGCACGCGACTGACCGCCGACGGCATGCTCATTGATGTGCTGGCCCAGACCTTCGACCTGATCGTCCTGCCCGGCGGCGCCGTCGGCGCGCAACACCTTGCAGCGCACCAGCCTCTGCAACAATTAATAAAGGACCAAGCTAGCGCCGGACGCCTGTTTGCCGCCATCGGCGAAGCACCGGCGGTCGCGCTGCAAAGCTTCGGTGTTTTGCGCCAAAGACGCATAACCTGCCTGCCCACTACCAGCCATAACCTCTCCGGTTGCACGTTTGTTGATCAACCGGTGGTGGTCGACGGCAATTGCATCACGGCCCAGGGTTCCGGCGCAGCGCTCGCGTTTGCGCTGACACTGGTCGAGCAACTGGCGGGCAAGGCCGCCAGAGCGAAGGTAGCGGGGGAGTTATTGGCCTGAGAGCGTCAGGCGTGAGCAGCAATTGGTTGAATGGCTGGCTGCTCACGATGCTCGGCTTGCCAAAGGTCGTAATCGGTTTGAACGCCTAGCCACATACGAGCCTTGCCAATCCCCGCGCGCTCCAGTCGTACGGCGAGATCCGGACTGATCGGCGCATGTCCGTGCAGGACACGAGAAAGGTGAGGACGAGCGAATCCCAGATGCCGAGCCAATTCGGTAACGCTGATACCTAATTCCGGCAATACATCCATCAGCAGTGTTTCACCGGGGTGTGGCGGGTTGTGCATGGGCATGATCCTGCCTCCTGTCAGTGGTAATCCAGATAGTCGATCAGTTCGATATCCGAACCGGCAAATCGAAAGATAACCCGCCAGTTCCCGGACACACTGAGTGACCAGTACTCGCAAAGCTCCCCTTTCAGTGGATGCAGACGCCAACCGGGAAGGTCCAGATCCCCGGGGACCGCTGCCCGATCCATGAACTGCAGCATGCGCGACAGCCGTTTAGCGTGATCGGCGCGAATCCCGCGAGTCGAACCAGTTTCATAGAAGCCACGAAGGCCTTTGTGCTGAAAGGATTTGATCATGCGGCGAGTGTAAGGCGATACATTACACTCAGTGCGGTATCTATGTACCGCATCTTTTCGAGCTATTTGTGCTTGGAGGGGGGGGCGCTGATGGAGCCCGTGCAGCTAGACCTTCACCTCTTCCACCGGCACATGCATCCGGTCGCGATTGGCCAGGGTCGGGAACAGTTTGATCCATGTCCCGGTCACCACCAGCGTTCCGATCCCGCCCATCACCACCGCTGGCACGGTGCCGAACCAGTGGGCGGTGAGGCCGGATTCGAATTCGCCCAACTGGTTTGAGGCGCCGATGAACAGGCCGTTCACCGCGCTGACCCGGCCGCGCATTTCGTCGGGTGTTTCCAGTTGCACGAACGAGGCGCGGATCACCATGCTGATCATGTCCGCCGCGCCCAACACCACCAGCACCGCCAGCGAGAACCAGAACGACGTCGACAGACCGAAGGCGATAGTGGCAACGCCGAACACGCCGACGGCAGTGAACATCACCCGACCGACGTTTCGCTCAACGGCAAACCGCGCCAGGAACAGCGACATCATCAACGCCCCTACAGCCGGCGCCGAACGCAGCAACCCCAGCCCCCACGGCCCGGTCAGCAGGATGTCCTTGGCGAACACCGGCAACAATGCCGTGGCGCCGCCGAGCAGCACGGCGAACAGATCCAGCGAGATCGCCCCGAGGATGTCCGGGCGGCTGCGAATGAAACGGATCCCCGCCAACAGTGAATCCAGGGTCGCCTTGCCCTTGTTCAGCGGAGTCTGCCGTGCAGGCAGGTTGAGCATCAACGTGCAGGCAATGACGTACAGAACGACGGTCGGGCCATACACCCAGACGCTGCCGAAGGCGTAGAGCAGACCGCCCATCGCCGGTGCAACGATGGTTGCCGACTGCTGCGCCGATTGCGCGGCGGCAACGGCCCGCGGAAACAGCGCGGCGGGCACGATGCTCGGCAGCAGCGCCTGAGTGGTCGGCAATTCGAAGGAGCGCGCGGCGCCCAGAAGGAACGCCAGGATAAAGATCATTTCCCGGGTGACATGGTCGGTAGCGCTGCCGATGGCCAATGCCAGGGCGATCAGGGCCTGCAACGACTGGCAGATCGCCGCGACCTTGCGTCGGTCGTAGCGATCGGCAACGTGGCCGGTGTGCAGCATGAACAGCACCCGCGGAGCGAATTCCACCAGCCCGACCAGCCCAAGATCGAGCACGTTTCCGGTCAGTTGATAGAGGTTCCAGCCGATCGCCACGGTGAGCATCTGGAAACCGCTGGCGGTGAAGATCCGGGCAAACCAGAACGCCAGAAAGGGGCGGTGGTGACGTAACAGCAAGGGCTCTTGGCTGGGCATCTGCGGGCCGGTCTTGATCGAGGGGAACCGCGAGATTATCACCAGTCTGTAACAGGAAGTTGCTATGACAAAAAATTTAGTTAGCCAGACATCGATTTTTCGGCACCTGGACACCGAACCCGGCCAAGGATGTATTTCAGGGCGTTGCCAGGACTGTGAGGCAACTTGTCACGCGGCAAAAGACCACGCGGTTCCCCGTCGGAAATGGGACTACTCTTTCAACGTTGATTGATCCAGATCAAGACCCTTCGCGGAACTGATCCGGGACCCATCGGCAGACTCCCTGCGTCGCGATGCCTGTAAAAAGAAGAACGAATCCGAGTTCGCCGCACTCCATACCCGTGGGGGCAGTGGTTCAAGGCCGCCAGCCTTGGAACCGTTATCTGATAGAGGAAAGCTTATGTTCGGTTTAGAGGCACTAGATCTCGCCCGAATCCAGTTCGCGTTCACCATCTCGTTCCATATCCTGTTCCCGGCGATCACCATCGGTCTTGCGAGTTATCTCGCGGTGCTGGAGGGCCTGTGGCTGAAAACCGGCAACGACACCTACCGTGACCTCTACCATTTCTGGTCGAAGATCTTTGCCGTCAACTTCGGCATGGGGGTGGTTTCGGGCCTGGTCATGGCCTATCAGTTCGGCACCAACTGGAGCCGCTTCTCGGACTTTGCCGGTTCCGTCACCGGGCCTTTGCTCACGTATGAAGTGCTTACGGCCTTCTTCCTCGAAGCGGGCTTCCTTGGCGTCATGCTGTTCGGCTGGAACAAGGTCGGACGCAAGCTGCACTTCTTCGCTACAGTCATGGTAGCCATCGGTACGTTGATCTCGACGTTCTGGATTCTCGCTTCCAACAGCTGGATGCAGACCCCGCAGGGCTTCGAGATCGTCAACGGTCAGGTGATTCCGACCGACTGGTTTGCGATCGTCTTCAACCCGTCGTTCCCGTATCGCCTGATGCACATGGCGACGGCGGCGTTCGTCGCGACGGCGTTCTTCGTCGGCTCTTCAGCGGCCTGGCATTTGCTGCGCGGAAAGGACAACCCGGCGATCCGCACCATGCTGTCGATGGCGATGTGGATGGCGTTGATCGTTGCGCCGATCCAGGCGGTCATCGGTGACTTCCACGGCCTCAACACCCTCAAGCACCAGCCGGCGAAAATCGCCGCGATCGAAGGCCACTGGGAAAACCATGGCAATGAGGCGACGCCGCTGATCCTGTTCGGCTGGCCGGATATGAAGGAAGAGAAAACCAAGTACGCGGTGGAGATCCCGTATCTCGGCAGCCTGATCCTGACGCACTCGCTGGACAAGCAAGTTCCGGCGCTCAAGGAATTTCCGCCTGAGGACCGGCCGAATTCGACCATTGTGTTCTGGTCGTTCCGGATCATGGTCGGCCTCGGTTTCCTGATGATCTTCACCGGCCTCTGGAGCCTGTGGCTGCGCAAGCGCGACACGCTCTACACGTCGCGGCCGTTCCTGTATCTGGCGTTGTGGATGGGGCCGTCCGGCCTGATCGCGATCCTGGCGGGCTGGTTCACCACTGAAATCGGTCGACAGCCGTGGGTGGTCTACGGACTCATGCGCACGGCGGATGCGTCCTCCAACCACAGCTTCATGCAGATGAGCATCACGCTGATCATGTTCGTGGTGGTGTATTTCGCGCTGTTCGGTGCGGGTCTGGGCTACATGATGCGCCTGGTGCGCAAAGGGCCGAAGACCGACGAAGGCAAGGAAACCAACGACGGTGGTCCTGGCCAGAAACGCACACCGGCCCGTCCGTTGTCCGCTGCCGACGACGATGGCGCCGACACCGAACACGACCGCAGCCTGACCAAGGAGATTTGAGTCATGGGTATTGATCTTCCGCTGATCTGGGCCGTGATCATCATCTTCGGCATCATGATGTACGTGGTCATGGACGGCTTCGACCTGGGGATCGGGATTCTCTTCCCGTTCATCCCGGGCAAGACCGACCGCGACGTGATGATGAACACCGTCGCCCCGGTATGGGACGGCAATGAAACCTGGCTGGTACTGGGGGGCGCAGCGTTGTTCGGCGCCTTCCCGCTGGCCTATTCGGTGGTGCTGTCGGCGCTTTACCTGCCGCTGATCTTCATGCTGATCGGGCTGATCTTCCGTGGCGTGGCGTTCGAGTTCCGCTTCAAGGCCAAGGACGACAAGCGTCACCTGTGGGACAAGGCATTCATCGGTGGTTCGGTGGCGGCGACGTTCTTCCAGGGCGTGGCGCTTGGCGCATTCATCGATGGGCTGCCCGTGGTCAACCGGCAATATGCCGGCGGTTCACTGGACTGGCTGACGCCATTCACACTGTTCTGCGGCGCTGCACTGGTGGTGGCTTACGCCTTGCTCGGTTGCACCTGGCTGATCATGAAGACTGAAGGCAAGCTTCAAGAGCAGATGCACAACCTGGCGCGTCCACTGGCGTTCGTGCTGTTGGCGGTGATCGGCATCGTCAGCCTCTGGACGCCGCTGGCCCACCCGGAAATCGCCGAGCGCTGGTTCACCTTGCCGAACCTGTTCTGGTTCCTGCCGGTGCCGATTCTGGTGCTGGTGACCCTGTACGGTTTGATCCGTGCAGTGGCGCGCAATGCCAACTACATGCCGTTCCTGCTGACCCTGGTGCTGATCTTCCTCGGCTACAGCGGTCTGGGCATCAGCCTGTGGCCGAACATCGTGCCGCCATCGATCTCGATCTGGGACGCAGCGGCACCACCGCAAAGCCAGGGTTTCATGCTGGTCGGCACGCTGTTCATCATCCCGTTCATCCTGGGTTACACCTTCTGGAGCTACTACGTGTTCCGCGGCAAGGTCACCCATGAAGATGGTTATCACTAGGGCTGATCACGATGGTGCCGACGGCGGCGCCATCTCCCTCAACCGGAGGATGCAAGCATGACCGGCAAACATTCCCTGC